>NZ_DDCG01000001.1:95001-110193 GCF_002335235.1 Methylophaga sp. UBA2012
CACGGAGGGATAAAAGCCCGGGAGATTGTTTTTTGTAAAACATCTCTTGCACCGTGTTTCTAACTAACTGTGAGGTAACTTCATGAAGTTCTCCATTCTTCGTTTTTTCAGCTTCTTGCTGCTTTCTTTCTCTCTCCTTATCGTTCCCTTCTCAGCGAATGCTGAACAAAAAGATAAATTCAGTATTGCCTGGACTATTTATGCAGGCTGGATGCCGTGGGACTATGCGGCGAATGCGGGCATTGTAAAAAAGTGGGCGGACAAATACGGTATCGAAATTGACATAGTTCAAATCAATGACTACGTTGAATCCATCAACCAATATACGGCTGGTCAGTTTGATGGTTGCACCATGACGAATATGGATGCGCTCACTATTCCTGCTGCGGGTGGTGTCGACTCTACCGCATTAATTCTTGGTGATTTTTCTAATGGGAACGATGGCATTGTCCTGAAGGGCGAAGGTAAAACCCTGAAAGACATTGAGGGCCAAAACGTTAATCTGGTTGAGCTGTCTGTTTCTCATTATTTATTAGCTCGTGCTCTAGATACCATTGGTTTGAGTGAGCGTGATGTCAGAGTCGTGAATACTTCAGATGCCGATTTGGTAGCCGTGTTTAACGCAGACGACGTGACTTCTACCGTCACTTGGAATCCACTGTTATCTGAAGTGGCTGCCATGCCTAATACCTCAAAAGTATTCGATTCTTCTCAAATTCCTGGCGAAATCATCGATATGTTAGTGGTCAACACTGACACCCTGAAAGATAACCCTGATTTTGGTAAAGCCTTAACCGGTGCCTGGTATGAAATCATGGCGCGTATGGCGGCTAAAGATACCGATGCGCTGACCTTTATGGCTAAAGCCTCAGGCACTGATTTGCCGGGTTATGAAGCGCAATTGGCAGCAACCAATATGTTCTATGAAGCAAAAGATGCCGTGGCCTTTGCTCAAAGCAAACAACTGCCTGAAACCATGAAGTATGTGAGTGAGTTTTCATTCGAGCATGGTTTATTAGGTGAAGGTGCGATGGATGCTGGCTTTATTGGTATTGCTTATCCAGATGGCACTGTAGTCGGTAACTCAGCGAACGTTAAGCTGCGTTTTGATTCGTCTTTCATGTCTATGGCGGCTGACGGTTCTCTGTAACCGTCATTTGCCAGAGAATTATTATGAAACGACTTATCAATCAACAGCCGAGTAACGCTGGGAAATGGTTATTAGGTGCTTTACCTTTTATCCTGATTTTACTGGCTTATCTGGTGGCATCGAATGAGCGCTTAGCGGTGAATCCTAATGATAAGCTGATGCCTTCCTTCGAAGCCTTTGGTCATGCCATTCATATGATGGCATTTGAACCCAGTAAACGTACTGGTGAATACCTGTTATGGGCCGATACGCTGGCCAGTTTGCAACGGCTGGGGATTGGCGTTGGTATCAGTGCGCTTATCAGTCTTATCGTTGGAATTCTGATTGGGATTATTCCTCTACTGCGTGCCAGTTTTGCACCAGTGGTCACCGTTATATCTCTAGTACCACCATTAGCGATTTTACCTATCTTGTTTATCATTTTTGGTTTAGGTGAAGTCGCCAAAATTACGCTTATTGTGCTGGGTATCACCCCATTTTTGATTCGTGATGTGCAATTACGTGTCATGGCGTTACCTGAAGAATTGATCATCAAAGCACAAACATTAGGCGCCTCAACCTGGCAATTGATTGTACGAGTAGTCTTACCTCAGGTATTACCAAAACTGATTGATGCAGTGCGTTTAAGTCTGGGGGCGGCCTGGTTATTTTTAATTGCCGCAGAAGCCATCTCGGCAACAGAAGGGCTTGGTTATCGTATCTTTCTGGTCAGACGTTATCTGGCGATGGATGTGATTTTGCCCTATGTATTGTGGATTACCTTATTGGCCTTTCTGACTGATTATCTATTACGTCGTTTGTCCTTATATGCCTTCCCGTGGCAGCAGACTGAGGGAGGGGCTAAATGAACAATATCGAGCTGAAAAAATTATGGAAAGAGTACGGCGATAATGTCGTTCTTGAGAATATCAATCTGACGGTGAGAGCAGGCGAGTTTATAACGCTGGTGGGCGCATCAGGCTGTGGTAAAACCACATTTCTGAAAATGCTGCTGGGAACCGAGAAACCCTCTCGAGGTGAGTTATTACTGGATGGTGATCCCATCCGTGATGAGCCCGATGCTGACCGGGGTATTGTCTTCCAGCGTTACTCTGTTTTCCCTCATCTCAATGTGATTGAAAATGTCATGTTGGGTGTCGAGTTTGGTCAATCCAGATTATTGGGCAGATGTTTTGGCAGCAAGCGACGACAGGTCCGTGAGCAGGCTCAGGAAATGCTTGAATTGGTTGGGTTGGGCCATGTGGCGAATCAATATCCGACATCACTATCTGGCGGTATGCAGCAACGGCTGGCCATTGCGCAGGCTTTAATTAAACAACCGAAAGTATTATTGCTGGATGAGCCGTTTGGTGCGCTTGATCCTGGCATTCGTTCTGATATGCATGCCTTGATTTTAGATATCTGGCAAAAAACCGGCATCACCATTTTCATGATTACCCATGACTTAACCGAAGGCTTTTATTTGGGCACACGCTTATTAGTGTTTGATAAACACCGTCAAGACCCAGATAACCCAAACCGGTATGGGGCCTCTATTACCTTTGATATTCCGGTGGGTGATACACGCAAATCCACTTTAGAAGACATTTCAAACACGATGAAACAAAAGCAGGAAACACCATGAGTGATAAACAAAACGATCTGATATATGAGGATACATTGCCTGGTGGCACGCATTGGTCAATGTTAGTAAGAAAAGGGACGACACTGCGCCTGATTGATAACGAAGGTGGCGCTAATGTCGGTATGTTGTTTTATAACCCGATGAATAAACTGGAGCGTTATAACGCGCCGGATACCTTGAAATGTCAGCATACCTTTAAGCTGACCAAAGGCCATTGTTTGTACTCAGATATGGGGCATGTTTTTTGCTCCATTATTGAAGACACAGTGGGCTGGCATGATACCGTTGGCGGCAATCTCACCACGGTCAATATGAAAAAACGCTGGGGTGGCAGAAGTTATCAGGAAGCCGGTAATGACTGGACCTTAAGCGGCGAGCATGCTTTTTTGGTTGAGCTGGCTAAATACGGCTTAAACCGCCGCGATATGGCAGCGAATCTCAATTTATTCAGCCAGGTCAAAACGGATGCTGAAGGCAATATGCAGTTTGTTGAAAACAACAGCAAAGCCGGTGACTTCATCGATTTACGCTTTGAAATGGATACCTTGGTGTTATTCCATACCTGCCCACACCCGATGAATACAGCTGATGCCTATCCTAAACATGCTGTCACCTACCAATTAAGAAAATCTGCTCCGGTGACGGAAGATGACGAGTGTTTGAATCACTGCGATGAAAACCAGCGTGGTCTTGAAAATAACCGTCTATACCATCAATGCGGTCATCACCATTAATGAGCAAAGGATAACGTTGTGATTAAAGAAAGTAACTTAAACCCTGAACAAGCCAGCTACCGTGAAGAAGTGTTAGCAGGTGATTACTGGATGCATGAACTGAAAGCGGGGCAAACACTGCGTATTGTCGATTTGTATGGTAATCAGGCCGCCGATACTTTGTTTTACAGTTTAGCGGATCCCAGTGAGCGCTATAGTGCGATTGATACCCTTCGTGAGCAAGGTAATGTCTACCTTACTGCTGGCACAACATTGTTGTCGAATCTTGGCAGACCCATGTTAGAGATCACTGCTGATACTTGTGGACGCCACGATACGCTGGGCGGTGCCTGTGCAACAGAATCCAACACCGTGCGTTATTCGCTGGAGAAAAAAACCATGCACGCCTGCCGTGATAGCTGGATGCTAGCGGTAGCCGAAAACGAGCACTTTGGCGTGAGTAAACGCGATATCACTCATAACATTAACTTTTTTATGAATGTGCCTGTGACTGAAGACGGCCATTTGACCTTTGCAGATGGTATTTCTGAAGCGGGTAAATACGTGGAAATGACAGCAAAAATGGATGTGATTGTGTTGATCTCCAACTGTCCGCAATTAAATAACCCATGCAATGCTTATAACCCGACACCGGTTGAAGTGGTGATCTGGGGGTAATACGGATTATGTTTCGGGACGACCTGAAACAGCGCTTTATTAGCTGGGACGACCCAGATAGGAATACCCATCATGTTTAAGAAAGTTTTAATTGCTAACCGGGGCGCCATCGCCACACGGATTACTCGCACCTTGCATGAGATGAATGTTAAGGCAGTGGCTATATATGCCGAAGCCGATCGTGACTCATTGCATGTCAGTGCTGCAGATGAAAGCTACTCACTGGGCGAAGGCCGTGCCAGTGAGACTTATCTTAATCAACAACTTATCATTGATATAGCCACACAGACAGGGGCTGAAGCGATTCATCCTGGTTATGGTTTTCTGAGTGAAAATCCGGGCTTTGCTCGTTTATGTGAGCAGAATAATATTGTCTTCTTTGGCCCCACAGCAGAGCAGATGGAGTCATTTGGTTTAAAACACAGCGCTCGGGCATTGGCAGAAGAAAACGACGTACCGTTATTACCAGGCACGGGCTTATTAAGCTCACTTGATGATGCCGTTGAGCAAGCCAGCCAAGTTGGCTATCCGGTGATGCTGAAATCCACAGCTGGCGGCGGCGGTATCGGTATGAACCGCTGTGATGATGAAGCTTCACTGCGTCAGGCGTTTAACTCTGTAAAAAATCTGAGTGCCAATAACTTTTCCAATGATGGGGTATTTCTGGAGAAATTTATCACCCGTGCTCGTCATATCGAAGTACAGGTGATGGGTGATGGTGAAGGCCATGTACTGGCTCTGGGTGATCGGGACTGTTCCAGCCAGCGTCGTAATCAGAAAGTGATTGAAGAAGCACCAGCACCGAATATTCCTGACGATGTTCGTGCTGATATGCAGGAAGTCGCGGTCAGATTAATGTCAGCGATTCATTATCGCAGTGCCGGCACGGTGGAGTTTGTCTATGACGCCGATAATCAACAGTTTTACTTCCTGGAAGTGAATACCCGTTTGCAGGTTGAGCATGGGGTTACGGAAGAAGTCTATGGTGTGGATCTGGTTCGCTGGATGGTGGAAGTCGGTGCTAAAGAATCGCAGTTACCTGCCACTGCGCCTGAACCCAAAGGCCATGCGATCCAGGTCAGACTCTATGCTGAAGATCCGCATAAACAGTTTCAACCATCTTCGGGTTTACTGACAGAAGTCATTTGGCCTCAAAGCGACGCGATTCGTGTCGATTACTGGGTGAAAGCCGGTATTGAAGTCTCACCATTTTATGATCCGATGCTGGCGAAAATTATCAGCCATGCTGATAGTCGCGAACTGGCCCATCAGAAATTATTGGCTGCTTTAGATGAATTGCAGGTCTATGGCATAGAGACCAATGCTGATTATGTCGGTCAGATTTTACAAGATGAGGCGTTTTTAAACGCTGCGGTCACTACACGTTATCTGGATAGTTTTGTTTACCAGCCTTCGACCATCAATATCTTGTCTCCGGGCACGATGACAACCATTCAGGATTACCCTGCACGTGTCGGCTACTGGGATATCGGTGTTCCACCATCAGGTCCATTCGACAGTTTGTCTTTCCGTCTTGGCAATCGTTTATTAGCTAATGATGAATCCTGCGCGGGGCTGGAGATCACTTTGTCTGGTCCTGAGCTGAGTTTTAATGTCGCAACCAGCATTGTGGTGACGGGTGCCGAACTGAGCATTGAGTTAAATGGCGAACCACAATCCGCATGGCAAGTTATTTCAGTAAAAGCCGGTGACAAGCTGAAATTAGGACAGGTCAAAGGTGCTGGCGCCAGAGCCTATCTATTAGTGGCTGGTGGTATTCAATGTCCGGAATATTTAGGTTCACGTTCTACGTTCACTTTAGGCCAATTTGGTGGTCATGTTGGGCGGACGCTGAAAACAGGTGATGTATTACATATCCTGCCTGAACAACCGGTTTCTGATACAGCCACACTAGCCCAGGATTGTCAGCCTGAAATTCAACATCACTGGGATATTCATGTGGTGTATGGGCCGCATGGCGCACCGGATTTTTTCACTGATAGTGATATTGAGATGTTCTTTAATACGGACTGGAAAATCCACTACAACTCCAGTCGTACTGGTGTGCGTTTGATTGGCCCAAGACCAGAGTGGGCGAGAACCGACGGCGGTGAAGCTGGCTTACATCCCTCTAATATTCATGATAACGCTTACGCGGTCGGTTCAATCGATTTCACTGGGGATATGCCGATCATTCTGGGCCCAGATGGCCCCTCGCTGGGTGGTTTTGTTTGTCCGGCAACCGTTATCACGGCAGATTTATGGAAGGTAGGACAGTTAAAAGCCGGTGATACGGTGCGCTTTGTGCCGGTATCGATTGAAACAGCGAACGCCTTAGAACGTGCACAAAACCAGGCGATTGATGGCCTCAGTCTACAAGCTGTGTCAGTAGAGACTGCGGTTATCGATACACCTGTGCATGCTATCAGCAAAGATGCGTCAACCGGTATAGATATCACTTATCGACTGGCTGGGGATCACTACCTCTTAGTCGAATTTGGTGAGCAAACCTTAGATATCAATCTTCGGTTTAAAGTGCATGCTTTAATGCTGTGGTTACAGGAACAGGCGGTGACGGGCATTTTAGAACTGACGCCAGGTATCCGTTCGCTACAGGTGCACTATGACAGCATGGTGTTATCACTCGATGCGTTGATGACCGTGTTAAAGCAGGCAGAAAAAGATATTCAGCATGTGGATGACTTAGATTTGCCCACCCGGATTGTGCATATCCCGATCTCATGGGATGACGAAGCCTGTCGTCTGGCCAGTGAAAAGTATATGCAATCGGTCAGACAAAATGCGCCTTGGTGTCCTGACAATATTGAGTTTATCCGCAGAATCAATGGGCTTGATTCCGTAGATGACGTCAAAAAAATTGTGTTTGATGCCAGTTATCTGGTGATGGGGTTGGGCGATGTCTATCTGGGTGCCCCAGTAGCGACGCCGATGGATCCAAGACACCGTCTGGTGACGACGAAATATAACCCGGCCAGAACCTGGACGGCGGAAAACTCGGTCGGTATCGGTGGCTCTTATTTATGTGTGTATGGCATGGAAGGGCCGGGTGGTTATCAGTTTATCGGACGGACTCTGCAAATGTGGAATCGTTACGAGAAAACCAAAGAATTCACGCAGCCGTGGTTATTACGCTTTTTTGACCAAATTCGCTTTTATGAAGTCAGTCATGATGAGTTAATGCAGATTCGTCGTGACTTTATTCATGGTAACTATGAACTCAAGATTGAAGAAACCCGTTTCAATTTAAAAGACTACAACGCGTTTATCGAAAAACATCAGGCTGAAATTGATGCCTTCACCGCGACACGCCAGCAGGCGTTCAACGAAGAATTAGAACGCTGGAAGCGTGATGGTTTATTACATTTTGATAGCGGTGATCAGCAAGCGGAGGTCGATGAAGCCTTATTGCCATTAGCTGACAATGCTATTTCGGTGGATAGTCCATTAAATTGCAGTATCTGGAAGATTGAAGTGGAAGAGGGGCAAGACGTGAAAGAAGGCGACACCTTAATGATTTTAGAAGCGATGAAAATGGAAATCCTGGTGACCGCACCACAGGCCGGCAAAGTCAGCTCTCTCTCAAGAAAACCCGGCTCACAGGTAGGGATGGGTGATCGTTTATTAGTGCTGGAGGTTGAATAATGTCACAACAAAATATGACGATTGCCGCGCTACAACAAGCTTATAAAGATGGCACGCTGACACCCAAACAAGTGATTAAAGATGCTCTGGAGCGTTGTGAGCATTACCTTGATCACAATATCTGGATTGAATTATTTAGTCTCGAACAGCTTCAGCCTTATCTGGATGCCTTAGATGACAGCAATATAGCAGACAAGCCGTTATATGGGATTCCTTTTGCCATCAAAGATAATATCGAATTAGCGGGATTTCCTGTGACGGCAGGTTGCGAGGCGTATGCGTATACACCGGACAAATCTGCCTTTGTTGTTCAGCAATTAATTGATGCCGGTGCCATTCCACTGGGTAAAACCAATCTGGATCAATTTGCCACTGGCTTAGTCGGCGTGCGTTCACCTGAAAAGTGGGGGCCTTGCCATAACAGTTTTGATAAAGACTATATTTCAGGTGGCTCCAGCTCGGGTTCCGCAGTAGCAGTGGCATTAGGTTTAGTCAGTTTCTCATTAGGTACTGATACCGCTGGTTCAGGTCGGGTACCAGCCGCATTTAATAATTTGATCGGGTTAAAACCGACTAGAGGCTTATTGAGTACTGATGGTGTTGTACCCGCCTGTCGCAGCCTGGATTGTGTGTCTATTTTTAGCCTGACTACTGATGATGCCAATACGGTGTTTAATGTGGCTGCGAAATTTGATCAAAATGATGCGTTTGCCAGACCAAACGTCGATACCAATAAAGGTAATTACGGCAAGTTAGACAATATCACCTTTAATTTTGCCGTCCCACAGGCAGAGCAACTGAATTTTTTTGGTAATGCTGAATACGCCGAGCAGTTTGAGAAAGCGGTGAAACACCTGGAAAACTTGGGTGGTAAGAAACATATTATCAATTTCGAACCATTCTTCACGGCAGCCAGACTGCTTTATGAAGGCCCTTGGGTAGCTGAACGGCGTGTGGCAACAGAAGGTGTCGACAGACACGCTATGTTGCAGGTGATTCAGGATATCCTGGCGACGCAGGAAGAGGCACGTGCAGATGATCTGTTTAAAGCAGAATATAAGTTACAAGCTTGCCGACAGCAGGTGAGGGATGTGCTTGAGTATTACGACTTTATTCTAACGCCTACTGCCGGAACAACCTATACCATTGAACAAGTTCAGGCTGATCCCATAAAACTCAATAGTAATCTGGGTCATTACACCAACTTTATGAACTTGCTTGATTGCAGTGCGATAGCGGTTCCGACCGGGTTCATTACTTCGAGCCTACCCTTTGGTGTAACCTTGTTTTCCCGTGCGTTCAGTGATGCCAGATTATTAACCTTTGCCAATTTGATGCAGCAATCACTGCGATTACCACTGGGCGCTATAGAGCTTGAATGCCCAGATTCTTCTGCATCAATAGCTGGCACTGGTGATCGTATTACGCTGGCGGTGTGTGGCGCGCATCTACAAGGACAACCGCTGAATTATCAATTAACGGAACGTGGCGGCGTCTTTTTAGAGAAAACGGTGACGGCCAATGCCTATAAGCTTTATGCCCTAGCTGGCGGCCCGCCAATGCGGCCTGGCTTAGTAAGAGATAAACAGGGAACAGCTATTGAGATTGAGCTCTGGTCGATACCAACGGCAACGCTGGGCTCATTTCTGGCAGGTATTGCCGCGCCTTTGGGCTTAGGTAAGTTGGAAGTGACAGACGGCCGTTGGGTTACAGGCTTTATTTGTGAATCTTATGGTTTAGATGATGCGACGGATATTACCGCTTTCGGGTCATGGCGTGAGTATTTGCTAAATAAATAAGGCATATAAAAAAGCCGTCAGAAATGACGGCTTTTTTGAGGGAGCTAACAGTTGCCTTTTTTGGCCTGACCAGGAGGACAGAAATGACCTTTATGATCATCATGATAATGTTTTTCATGATGTTCACCGTGACCTGCTGATTCATCAGTATTGACGGCTACACCCGTGGCTGCACCAATGGCACCACCTATCATTGCTCCTTCACGTCCACCGACTTCATTGCCAACGGCAGCGCCTACAGCGCCACCAATACCGCCACCTACCGCTGCATCTAATGTAGAACTATCAGCATGAGCTGCAAATGTTGTCACCAACAATGGGATAATCAGGAATCTTATGTTCATATTATGATTGAGCCTTTTTGCAAATAACTAGCGCACAACATAACTAAATATAAGGAAATTGGCAATTATTCGCTGGATTGGTCATTCAGTGCCACGCCCTTATTTGGTGTTTTTACTCCAGCTTTACCTTGTAATAAAGTCGATGTGGCAGACTCAATATAGGCGTCTAAACGGTGATCCAGTTTTTCCGTATCTGCCGTGTCATGTATTTCACTAGCTGATGCTATAGGTAATAGCTGATATTGATACAACGAGGCGGAATTATCGGTTGATTTAACCAGTACTTTATTATCATCAATGATGGCTGTAGTCGGATCTGAACCAGATGGTTTGATCACGGCAAATCCGGCGTCATGAATATTCAGTAAATCACGGCCCCAGCAGCTATAAGTGGTATCTCCACCCAGTAAACCCGCTACAGTCGGTGCGATATCCACTTGAGCACCAACTGTTGAATTACTGTGTCCATAGTTTTTAACAACATTTGGACCAATCACTAATAGCGGCACATGGAATTTGAGCATATCAATATCGGTGACTTGATTGGGGGTGCTAAAGCCATGATCACCCACTAAAACAAATAATGTGTTGTCAAAATAATCTGATTTGGCCACTTTTTTAAAAAACTGACCTAATGCCCAGTCGGCATAACGCATCGCTGTTAGATGCTCATTCAATTCACCATGTCCAGTGACTTTTGCAACAGGCAGTGGGGTAGGTAAGGCATATGGCGTATGATTGGATAAAGTCTGTAAAAAGGCAAAAAACGGCTTATCGTTAGGCATTTTTTGTAACTCTTCGGCAGCCCGGTCGAACATATCCTGATCCGATACACCCCAAGTAGGATCGGAGAAAACAGGATTCACAAAGTCATGTCTGCCAATAAAACGCTGCATACCCTGGGCACCAAAAAAGCCTTTTTGGTTATCCCAGGCAAAATCGCCGTTATAAACATACATGCTTTGATAGTCTCGATCAGCTGTCATTTGTATTAAACCTGAAAAATGGTTACTGCCTTCAGGTTGTTGCATCAAATACTCATAGTGCGGCAGGTTAGGAAAACAGGCTAATGAAGCAAACATGCCCTGGTGAGTATGTGTACCATTAGAAAAAAAGCGATTAAATAACAGGCCTTGTTTGGCGAGTTTGTCGAACTCTGGAGTAATACCTTCGTCATGGCCCAAGGCACCGACATATTCACCACTAAAACTTTCCATCAGAATGAACACAACATTTAATGGTTTTTTGCTTTCACCTGTACGGGCATGGTAAGTACGTAAGACAGGCGAGTAGTCTGGGTCTAGTAGTGTATCCGATGGCGTTAAAACCATCTGTTCCACAGTATTGTCGGCTTCAGCTATTGGCATTTTCTTGAGCCATTTGTTGTCACCTTTTTTAGTACCAATGACCGCTTTAGCTAATGTATAAACACCGTTTAAACCTAAATGATTGGCAAAAAGATAATGACTCTGGAAGGCATCACCCCAACGAAGTGGTGGTCCCTGACGTAATGTGCCACGCGCAGCAACAACAGATATCACCACGACCACAAAGAATGCTGTCATTCTTAAGCTGTATCGAGTTTTATCTGTAGATTTAGTTTGGTTAATTCGGCTGTTTAGCGTAAAGATAAAAAACAATGCTGTGATAAGTAAACCAATGATGATGAGATAAGTGACAACAGGAAAGCCATACCAAATCATGCTTAACACCGTTGCCGGATCTTCCTTCATATATTCAAATACCAGGCTGTTTAGTCGTGTATGAAATTCATGATAGAAGTCGAGCTCAACAATGGCGAGAAAGATCATCACACTGGACACAAAGGTAAGCCAGAGCGTGTAGACTTTGCGGTTGTTTAACCCTTTTTTAAATAGCAAACCAATGATTAAGGGTAGCAGTACATAAACAGTGACGATTAAGTCAAAGCGGAGCCCGGTGATAAAAGCTTGAATGAGATCATGGTTGGGAATGGCGGCACTGAGATCATTATTTCGCCACAACAGAATTGCTCTCAATAGCGTCTGTAATAGCATCAAAATAAATGCTGAACTAAAAATAAAATAAAGATCAGAAAAAAGGCTGTTGTTATCGTTTTTTTGCATGGAGCGTCCATCAGTTATCAGCAGAATCACTCATCGCTAGTAGATGCAGTGAAATGATCGGTGAACGCCAGTTTGCATCGATTTCGTTAAGAAAAACTTAAGGTGAAGCCTTCAGTATATTGACCGCTATGTTCCTGTTTATCAGTGCTTGGCAATTAAAAATTTTAATTATCAAAAAATTCATCCGATATACTCTCTGCATAGACTATGAAATATTCATGGTTGACATAATTAACGATTAAATTTGACTGAGGCTGGAGCTGGAATGCAGTTTATTAAGAACCTTCCTATCGGGAAAAAGATTTTCAGTGTGGTTATTATTCTTGGCATAACCCAAGTGATCATCTCTGCTTTTGCTATCTTCAAAATGAATAATATTTCAGAGGAATTTTCTGTTATTCATGAGATGTCACTGCCACTTGAAAAAAATGTGTCTGAAGCGAGTCAGCTTCAATTAAAAAAAGCGGCTGAATTACAGCAGTTGATGATTGATGCCAAATCAGGGGCGAGAAGAAACATCATCAAAGAGCATTTCACCAGCATAGAAAATATCACTGCACAAACCAATCAAGCGATGCAAGACATCGTCACTATCCTGGATAAATCGAAAGGCAAGGTACTTGATGCTGATTTACACGCGGATGTGCTTAGTCTGGACGAAAATACAGCTAAAGTAGTTGAGCAGCAGGCTAATTATCAGAAATACGTTGATAGTGCGATTCAGATTATCAAACGCGGTGGAAGTATGTCGGGCGGTGGTTATCTATCAAAGGATGAGCAGGCACAGCTACAGGATATCGAAGCAAAATTATTTGAAAGCTTACAAGCCATGCAAGCGAGCATCGATAATATTACAAACCGGTCAGTAAAAAATGTTCAGAATGTGCAGCGCTCCAGTTTATTTAGCCTGATTGCAATGGCAGTGGCTTCACTAATAATTGGTATTTTCATCTCAAAAATTATTATTAGTAATATCGTTACCCCCATTAAAGGCGTGATGGCTGTTCTTACCGCAATGGCTCAGGATAATGATTTAACAAAACGGATGAATTTTGACAGCGCTGATGAAGTAGGTGCGATGGGGAAAACATTTAATCGTTTTGTCGAAAAACTTCAGAGTTTGGTCATCAGTATTACTCAAGCATCAGAGCAATTATCGACTGCAGCGGAAGAAACCTCAGTGGTGAGTATTTCAACCAATAAGAATATTGCTAAACAAAAAAATGAAACGGTGCACGTCGCATCAGCTATCACCGAGATGACAGCAACCGTACAAGAAGTTGCCATTAGTGCTGAAAAGGCCTCTGAAGCGGCTATTAAAGGCGATAAAGACTCGGAGTCTGGTCGTAAAGTTGTTGAGGAAATTGTTGCCTCAATTAATAACCTTGCAGCAGAAATTAATACTTCAACCTCTGTCATTAAAACTCTGAAATCAGATAGTGAAAACATCGGTACCGTACTTGATGTAATTAAAAGCATTGCTGAACAAACAAACTTACTTGCTTTAAATGCAGCTATTGAGGCCGCTCGTGCAGGCGATCAGGGACGAGGTTTTGCTGTTGTGGCTGATGAAGTGCGTTCTTTAGCACAAAAAACACAAGACTCAACCAAAGAGATTGAAGACCTGATCCTTACTTTGCAGCAAGGATCAGATAATGCTGTTAACTCGATGGCACTGAATCAGAAGAGTATTGAAGGGCTTGTGTCAAAAGCGGTAGATGCCACCAATTCATTAAAAGAAATTACCAATTCGGTTAGCTCAATCACTGAGATGAATACCTTGATTGCGACCGCAGCCGAGCAGCAAAGTCATGTGGTCAACGAAATTAATAGCAATGTGCATAATATTCAACAGGTGTCAGAAAACACAGCCGAAGGATCTGAGCAGGTATCACAGGCGAGCCAGGAAATTGCGCAATTAAGTGAAAAGCTCACCAGTATGGTCAGACAGTTTAAAGTATCGTAAAAGAGCATTTTTGATAGCGACTTTGTATACACATGCATTTAATTGCTGTCGCGGCTTGGAATAAGACTTTAATATCCGGATATGGATATTAACGTCATCAGTTAATTATTCTTATTTAAAACAAATGGTTATTAAATAATCGTAGAATAATGTCTTTATTCATTGCTGAGCGATGAGCATCTATTCTAAGATCAGCTTTTCAGCTGGAATATTAAGATGTCATTTGTTTTTATTGGATTGTTTATTGTCATATTAGTGGCTGTTCTGCTTCTCGCCTTGATGAAGGATGACAAGGATAAAACAGAAAAGACAACAGAATATCCCTACAGTAAACAACCATCATTACTCACTCCGGCAGAACTCTCATTCCAACATAGCCTGAAACTTGCCGTCGATGGACAGTATGATATTTCTTCTAAAGTGCGACTGGCTGATATCGTGACCGTGAAGCAAACGAAGTCTAAATCTGAGTGGCAAAAAGCCTTTAACAAAATTCAGTCCAAGCACGTTGATTTTGTTCTGACTGACACGAAAACAGCCGATATTTTATGTGCGATAGAACTTGACGATAGTTCACATGAAAAGCCTGCAAGACAACTCCGTGATGACTTCCTCGATAATGTCTTGCGAGTTGCCAGAATGCCTTTATTACGTTTCACAGTAGAGCAAAGTTATCAGTCGCAATTGATAGCCGAGAAAATAAAGAATGCGATTCATCCTGAATTTGCTATTCAATTTTCATCTGATGTCGTGATGGATGACATAAAAATCCTGATCAATCCGGATAGATAATTCTTGTCGTGCAGGTTGCGTCAAGATAGCTCGATAGCTTCATCTGATCTGCTCACCATTCGATACTCATATAATAGAGGTGCCTAGGCTATAGTTAGCAGAAGTACCTTTATTTTTATCGGTTGATTATTTCTGTGAGTTAAAAAAATGATATTTCTAACTCACGCTTATTAATAGAGTGAATCTCATCAGAAGATAGTTTTTCAGAACAGATGACTGAAACAAGCCATCATGAATGATTATGGTTGATGATTGTGGGGAAGGGGTAGTGGAGAGACAGATGGCGCGCCCGGCACGATTCGAACGTGCGACCGCCTGGTTCGTAGCCAGGTACTCTATCCAGCTGAGCTACGCGTCC
>NZ_DDCG01000001.1:110371-372245 GCF_002335235.1 Methylophaga sp. UBA2012
TATCCAGCTGAGCTACGGGCGCTAAAGCCGCTTATTATACAAGCATCCAAGGATGCCATCAATAAAATTTATGGCGGAGAGCGAGGGATTCGAACCCTCGATAGGGGTAAACCTATACGCCCTTAGCAGGGGCGCGCCTTCAGCCTCTCGGCCAGCTCTCCATCAAAGCCGCCTAGTATATCAGAAGATAACGATTTGGCTAGTGATAATTGTAAATTTAACCCACATTTGGCTGATCTTTTTCAGCCTGAATGCGATCATAAATTTCTTCACGGTGCACTGTGACATCTTTAGGAGCGTCGACACCAATTCTTACCTGATTACCTTTAACACCAAGTACGTTTACAACAACATCGTCACCGATGATTAGTGATTCGCCTACACGACGTGTGAGTATTAACATTTTTTTCCCCTTTACTCTCAAAAATTGGCCGAGGTTACTAGGAGAATTATCATGACTCCTTTCAATTGAGTAGGCCTCGTGCCTTTTGTCCTATTCAGCTTGGGGGTCTTTTTGCCCCTTTATTCATGGACTATAAAAAAACGATATTTATCCCTCGTCCAACGAATATTTTATCAGGAACATAAGTTGATCGCGATAAAATGATGACAAAAAAATGAAATGGCTCAAGCATTTAGATTTTAAGAGGGGGATTGCTCCAGATTAAATGCTTTGTGCAGGGTTCTGACACCAAGCTCCAGGTATTTTTCATCAATAACCACTGAAATTTTAATTTCAGAAGTAGAAATCATACTGATGTTGATGTTCTCTTTTGCCAGAGAGCCAAACATCGTGCTTGCAATTCCTGCGTGAGAACGCATACCGACACCCACGACCGAGATTTTTGCAATTTTTTCGTCGCCGTTAACTTCTCTTGCACCGAGCTCTTCTGCTGTTTTCTTGAGAATCGCCAAGGCTGCTTGATAGTCGTTGCGATGGACGGTAAATGTAAAGTCTGTGGTTGAGTCATGACCAGTGTTTTGGATGATCATGTCAACTTCGATATTCTCTGCCGCTATAGGTCCGAGAATTTGTGAAGCAATGCCTGGGTGATCAGGTACACCGAGAATAGTCAGTTTGGCTTCATCACGATTAAACGCAATACCTGAAATTAAAGCTTGTTCCATTGATGGGTCCTCAGCCGCTATTAATGTGCCACCACCTTCTGTAAACGAGGAGAGGACACGTAATGGGACGTTATATTTACTCGCAAACTCAACAGAGCGAATTTGCAATACTTTTGCACCTAAGCTGGCCATTTCCAGCATTTCTTCGAAGGTAATAGAATCTAAGCGACGTGCTTCAGGTACAACACGGGGATCGGTTGTATAAACGCCGTCGACATCGGTATAGATTTGGCATTCATCGGCTTTTAGTGCCGCAGCCAGAGCGACTGCCGTTGTATCACTGCCACCACGACCTAGTGTGGTAATGTTGCCATTCTCATCACAGCCTTGAAAACCAGCTACGACTACAACTTTGCCTTGGCTAAGATCATGACGAATTTTGTTGTCATCAATCTCCATAATCCTGGCTTTGTTATGTGCATTGTCCGTCAATATACGGACCTGACTTCCAGTGTAGGAAACGGCAGACATACCCATTTGAGCAAGCGTCATACTGAGCAGGGCAATCGTGACTTGTTCACCCGTTGACAGTAAAACATCTAACTCACGACCACGCGGGTTGTCGGTTAATTGTTTAGCCAAATCGATTAGGCGATTAGTCTCGCCACTCATTGCTGATACAACGATCACTAAATCATGGCCTTGATTACGATAATCAATGATCTTTTTCGCTACTTCGCGAATGCGATCAGCAGAGCCGACGGATGTTCCACCATATTTTTGAACGATTAAAGACATGCTTAGTTTTCCAGCTTCGAAGTGACCCAGTCTGGAACAGATGCTAACGCTGCTGCCAAATTCTGGGGTTCATTACCGCCGCCTTGAGCCATATCAGGACGGCCGCCACCTTTACCTCCAACCTGACTAGCTATATGGCCAACCAGATCTCCGGCGCGGATTTTATCGGTAATATCCTTGGTTACGCCAGCAATAATTGTAATTTTTTCATCATTGACAGCTGTTAGAGCAATTACCGCTGTGCCCAGCTTATTTTTTAACTGATCAACAGCATCTCTGAGCGATTTTCCATCCGCTCCCTCAAGGGTTGAAGCGAGTACTTTAATGCCATTGATTTCTGTTGCAGAGTCAGCCAGATCATTACCTGCGCTGCTGGCTAATTTCGCTTTCAATGCTTCCAGTTCTTTTTCTAACTCGCGTTGACGCTGAACCAGCTGAGATGCTTTATCTTGCACATTGGCGGGTTTGGCTTTCAGTAAGTCTGATACGTCAGCCAGCGTGGTTTCCATTTGTTCGATGTAATCAATCGCTTTTTCACCGGTGACCGCTTCGATACGACGGACACCTGATGCAATACCAGCTTCAGAGGTGATTTTTAACATACCGATATCACCGGTTTGTTTAACATGCGTGCCACCGCATAACTCGATAGAGAAATCACTCATGCTTAACACACGAACTTCATCATCATATTTCTCACCGAACAATGCCATTGCGCCGCTTTTCTTGGCTTCTTCAATGGCCATTAAACGTGTTTCAACAGGGTGGTTGAGACGAATTTGTTGATTAACTAAACGTTCGATTTCACGAAGTTGGGCTGGAGTGACTGGCTCAAAATGTGAAAAGTCAAAACGTAAACGTTGAGGATTCACCAGTGAACCTTTTTGCATAACATGCTCACCCAGAACTTTACGTAATGCTGCGTGTAATAGATGCGTAGCAGAATGGTTCAATGCCGTTGCCAGACGATTATTTTCATCGATCTGTGCTGTGACACGTTGACCAACTTGAAAACGGCCATGCTCGCAACGACCAATATGGGTAAACGCTTGAGATTGTTTACGTGTATCGGAAACAGTGAAGCTGGCATTATCCGCATTAATTTCACCGTGATCACCTACCTGACCACCTGACTCGGCGTAGAACGGTGTTTTATCTAATACGATTAAACCTTCCTGACCTTCAGAAATGCTATCAACATGCTCACCATTGACGATGATGGCTAAGATAGTACTGTCATGCTGAGTGAGGTCATAGCCACAAAATTCTGTGCTACTGTCAATGGTAATCTGGTCAGATAAACCACCAGAGAACTGACTCGCGCTGCGGGCACGATTACGTTGTGCTTCCATCGCACGCTCAAATCCGGCGATATCAATAGTCAGACCGCGCTCACGTGCAATATCAGCGGTCAGATCGATAGGGAAGCCATAAGTGTCGTAAAGTAAGAAAACGGTTTCACCAGGGATCTCTTTATCGCCCATGTCTTCAATGGCTTGATCCAGAATTTTTAAGCCATTATCCAGCGTATCGGCAAAACGTGTTTCTTCTTGTTGCAGGGCTTTTTCAACCAGTTCCTGAGATTGAGCAAGTTCAGGGAAAGCTTCACCCATCTCATCGACTAGTGGTTGTACAAGCTTATAAAAGAAGTTGTCTTTTAAACCCAATTTATGACCATGGCGAATGGCGCGGCGAATGATACGACGTAAAACATAACCACGACCTTCATTAGAAGGGTAGACACCATCAGTAATCATGAATGAACATGAGCGAATATGATCCGCAATGACACGTAATGAGAAGTTGGTGTGATCTTCGGTACCAGAGAGTTTCTGAATCGCTTGGATCAGATGTTGGAACAGGTCGATTTCGTAGTTGTTATGTACGTGTTGTAATACTGCAGCCAGACGTTCCAGCCCCATACCTGTGTCAACAGAAGGCTTAGGCAATGGTGTTAAGGTACCATCTGCCGAGCGGTTGAATTGCATGAAGACCAGATTCCAGATTTCGATATAACGGTCGCCATCTTCTTCAGGTGTACCTGGTGGACCACCAGCGACATCTTCACCATGATCATAGAAAATTTCAGAGCAGGGGCCGCATGGTCCGGTATCGCCCATTGACCAGAAATTATCTTTTGCGCCGATACGAGAAAAGCGTTCAGCAGACACACCAATTTCATTTAACCAGATATCAGCCGCTTCATCATCTTCTTCAAAAACCGTGATCCATAGTTTTTCAGCAGGAAGAGCTAATGTTTCTGTCAAAAATTCCCAGGCGTATTGAATGGCTTCACGTTTGAAGTAATCACCAAAACTGAAGTTACCCAGCATTTCAAAGAATGTATGGTGGCGAGCGGTATAACCGACATTTTCTAAGTCATTGTGTTTACCACCTGCACGTACGCAACGTTGTGTCGTCACGGCGCGAGTGTACTTACGGGTTTCTTGGCCTAAGAATGTCTCCTTAAATTGCACCATACCAGCATTGGTGAATAGAAGGGTGGGGTCATTAGCAGGAACAAGGGGACTGCTTGCTACGACTTCATGACCTTTACTTGCGAAAAAGTCGAGAAACAACTTGCGAATATCTGCGCTACTTTTCATCGTCGGTTAAATTAAAACTTTCCGTTATTTGTTCATGAGTAAAACCGCGATATTGTAAAAAGCGTTGTTGTTTTGCTTTGCTTTTATAATCATCGGGCATTTCCTCGCCAAAACGCTTGCAACGCACTTCAGCGGCAAGCGTAAACCAATCTATTTCTGCCTGGTTCATACATTCAGTGATGATGTCGGCAGCAACACCACGTTCTTTCAATTCCATACTGATGCGGACAGCTCCATAACCCCGATTGGCTCGGGATCGGATAAAACTCTCAGCAAACCGAACATCACTTTGCAGGCCAGCTTCTCTTAACTGCTGAATAACGTCGTCAATTTGTTCTACGTCAAAACCTGCTTTGTCTAGCTTGTGTGCCAATTCATGAGCACTATGTTCGCGGTTGGCTAAATAGCTTATGGCTCGTGCACTGGCTGATTGCTTCACGCCTCGATATCGTCCTCAACAGCACTGTCATCTTTTTTGGCTGTTTTTTTAGGCAGCATGGTTTCACGTATTTTACTTTCAATTTCAGCAGACATTTCAGGGTTTTCTTTTAAGTAACCACGAACATTGTCTTTACCCTGACCAATACGTGTGCCGTTGTAGCTATACCAAGCACCTGATTTTTCAACAATATTTTGTTGAACACCCAAGTCGATCAATTCACCTTCACGTGAGATCCCTTCACCATACATGATGTCGAATTCAACTTGTTTAAATGGTGGGGCCACTTTATTTTTGACGACTTTGACACGGGTTTCATTACCCAGAATTTCGTCACCTTTTTTGATTGCGCCAATGCGTCTGATATCTAAACGCACAGAGGCATAGAATTTAAGTGCATTACCACCTGTGGTAGTTTCAGGGTTACCGAACATCACGCCAATTTTCATGCGGATTTGGTTAATAAAGATAACCAATGTATTTGAACGTTTAATGTTGGCGGTCAACTTACGTAAGGCTTGTGACATTAAGCGAGCCTGAAGACCCATGTGGCTGTCACCCATATCGCCTTCAATTTCGGCTTTCGGCGTCAGTGCGGCAACGGAGTCAACAACAACGATATCTACAGCGCCTGAACGGACTAGCATATCGGTGATTTCCAACGCTTGTTCGCCGGTATCGGGTTGAGATACCAGTAAGTCATCAATATTGACACCTAGCTTCTCAGCATAAACAGGATCCAGAGCATGTTCAGCGTCGACAAAAGCAGCTGTTCCACCTAGCTTTTGCATTTCAGCGATAGCATGCAGTGTTAAAGTGGTTTTACCTGAAGATTCAGGACCGTAAATTTCAACAATCCTGCCACGAGGCAATCCGCCTATTCCTAATGCAATGTCTAATCCGATAGAACCAGAAGATACGGCTGATACGTCACGAGCTGCGGCATTATCACCAAGGCGCATTACTGAGCCTTTACCAAATTGCTTCTCAATTTGACCAAGCGCGGCGCCTAGCGCTTTTTTCTTATCGTCATCCATTGCACTACCTCTGAAGCTGTTTTTAATAAATCCTTCGATTATCCCATAGAAAGCACTCAGTCTCTAGCGTTTTTAATGATTCCGGATAAGGCGTTCAATACAGCTTGTCGTCTGATGCTTTCTCTATCACCTTCAAACTGAAAAAGCTGGCTGACAACCTTGTCAGACTTTCGGGCCCAGCCTATCCAGACAGTACCAACAGGTTTGGTTTCTGTACCGCCATCGGGACCTGCGATACCTGTTAATGCCACACTGATATCAGCACATGAATTGTTAAGTGCACCCAGTGCCATTTCTTCGGCAACGGTCTGACTCACCGCGCCAAATTGTTGCAGTGAGGTTAATTGAACGCCTAGTTGATCTTGTTTTGCCTGATTGCTGTAGGTGACAAAACCACGTTCAAACCAGCTTGAACTGCCAGCGAGATCAGTACAACATTTCGCTACCCAGCCACCGGTGCAGGATTCCGCTGTTGTTAGCATGAAATGGTTTTTATTTAAGGTTTCAGCGACTTGAATGATTTTTGCTTGCAGTGATGCGTCAGAAATATTTTGCATGATGTAAACTATTAAAATGACTCAAAGACAAAATCATACTCCAATGATGCAGCAGTATCTGCGCATCAAAGCAGAACATCCGGACTTTTTGCTGTTCTATCGCATGGGCGACTTTTACGAGTTATTTTTTGATGATGCTCATAAAGCCGCTGAATTGCTTGATATCACACTAACCGCGCGTGGTAGCAGTAATGGTGCGCCGATTCCTATGGCTGGAGTGCCATATCATGCTGCGGATAACTATTTATCACGGCTTATCAAATTAGGTGAATCGGTTGCTATTTGTGAACAAATAGGGGATCCGGCGACAAGTAAGGGGCCGGTTGAACGTCAGGTGGTTCGGGTTCTCACCCCAGGAACACTGACAGAAGAAGCACTATTAGATAGTCGTAATGAGAATTTACTGTTAGCTGTCTGTGAAGAAAAAGGCCGTTATGGACTGGCCTATGCAGAAATCAGCAGTGGTCGATTTATCATCAGTGAATTAGATAATGCTGATTTGCTAAAAGCTGAACTGGCCAGATTACAACCGGCAGAAATCTTATTGAGTGAAACATTAACCGCCGATTTTGATGCGTTTGAAAAACAACTCCGTAAGCTACCTGACTGGCATTTTGAGTTGAAGGCAGCTAAAACAAGATTATGTAAACAGTTCAATACAACTGATCTAAAAGGATTCGGTTGTGATGGACTGGATATCGCAATCCGTGCTGCTGGCTGTCTGGTGAACTATGCGCAGGAAACACATCGAACAGCTTTGCCTCATTTGCGTCAGCTAACGGTCGAGTATTCAAAAGACAGTATCCGACTCGATCCTCAATCACGTAAAAACCTTGAGCTTGAGCGTAATCTGTCGGGTGGACTTGAGAATAGTCTTATCTCGGTAGTGGATAAAACAGCAACCCCAATGGGCGCACGTTTATTGAGACGCTGGTTGATGCGTCCTATTCGTGATCAGAAGGTATTAGTTGATAGACAGCAAGTGATTCAGGAATTTTTGGATCATCACAGTTTCAGTGACTGTCACGCTCTAATGAAGTCATTGGGCGATATTGAGCGTATTTTGTCACGTATGGCTCTTCGCACGGCCAGACCAAGAGACTTTATGCATATCAGGCGTCTTTTAGAAACCTTGCCTGATATACATCGCTTATTAAAATCCAAGCAAAGTACCCATCTCAGGCAACTGGATCGTCAACTCGGCACGTTTAGTGAATTACTTGCGTTATTGCAGCAGGCAATGATTGATGAACCACCCGTTTTAATTCGTGATGGTGGCGTTATAAAAGCCGGTTACCACGCTGAATTGGATCGCCTGCGTGATTTACATAAAAACGCCAGTGGTTTTTTAGATGAACTTGAGCGACAAGAACGTCTGCGAACGGGCGTAAATACGCTTAAAGTCGGTTATAACAAAGTGCATGGTTATTTTATCGAGTTGAGCAGAGCTCATGATATTGAATTACCCAATGAATATGTCCGTCGCCAGACATTAAAAAATGCTGAGCGTTATATCACGCCAGAGCTAAAGCAATTTGAAGAGCAAGTACTGAGTGCTAACGAAAAAGCACTGGCATTAGAAAAAGCACTGTATGAGGAGTTATTTGATAAGGTTGAGCCTGAGTTATCCGCTTTATCACAATGTTCCATGTCTTTGGCAGAGCTGGATGTTTTAGCTAATTTGGCTGAGCGGGCTGAAACGCTAGATTATGTTGCGCCACAATTTGTGAATGAAAGCGGCCTTTATATCGAGGCAGGCCGACATCCGGTGGTTGAAGTCTGTCACGATCGTCCTTTTTGCGCCAATGATCTGAAATTAACGGCTGAGCAGTCCACATTAATTATTACCGGGCCGAATATGGGCGGGAAATCGACCTATATGCGACAGACAGCATTGATTGTCTTAATGGCGCATATGGGAAGTTACGTCCCAGCAACTAAGGCGATTATCGGACCTGTGGACCAGGTATTTACCCGCATCGGTGCATCTGATGATCTGGCTTCCGGGCGTTCAACGTTTATGGTTGAGATGAATGAAGCGGCGAATATCCTGAACAATGCCACAAAGCATAGTTTGGTATTGATGGATGAAATCGGGCGCGGGACAAGTACTTTTGATGGATTGGCGCTGGCCTGGTCATGTGCAGAAAAACTGATTCGTGATATTGGTGCCTATACCTTATTCGCAACCCATTATTTTGAAATGACACAGCTACCCGAGTTATTTGAACAGGCTAGAAATGTGCATCTTGATGCGATTGAACATGGCGATAAAATTGTTTTTCTTCATCAACTGAAGGAGGGCGCTGCCAGTCAGAGTTATGGATTGCAAGTTGCTCAGCTTGCTGGCGTGCCAGCCGATGTGATTGATGCCGCCAAAGCAAAATTAAAGCAGCTTGAGCAGACGCATTATTCAGTTGAAACCTTAGCCGAACAGCCTCAGCAGGATTTATTTACTCAGCATACTGAGCCTTCAGAGCTTGAGAAAAAACTGCGGGCAATCAGTCCGGATGAACTAAGCCCAAAACAGGCATTAGATATGCTGTATGAGCTTAGCCAATTAGCCAGAAATTAGTGAAGATGCTGCTTTTTCTGGTTAACAAAATCCCCCAGTTTTTCTGGCCGTGGTGGCATTTGAACATGGAAGCCCTGTGTTTCCAGATTTTTGATAACGGTAACGACATTTTCACGAGCAAGCGGTTTTTTCGGAGATAATTCGAGCTCCATGACAAACTGAGGCTCTCTGCCCATTGAGTTATAGAGTTCTTGAGGTACCTCTGAAAAATCATCTTTTTTGGTGATATAGAGATATAACTCTTCTTTTTTAAGACTTTTGTATATATACGTTTTCATTTTTATGAGATGGGTGGGTGGTAAATAATTTGCACGACAGTACCGCTCGGATCATAACAATAAAAGCTTCTAGCACCGTCTCTATGCGTACGTGGCGGGTTACGAATTTCGACATTATTTGCACTGAGAAAATCGAACCAGGCATCAACTTCGTCCATGCTAGGAATAATAAAGCCGATATGATCCAGCTTTTGCTGGTGTGATGGTGCAGCTGGCTCTGCTGCCTGATGTAATGCGAGATTGTCATTACCCGAACTCAGATACACATTCTGCTCATCTGGCCGCCATTCGACATGCATGCCGAGTAATTCAGTATAAAAAAATTCACAGGCGGCAAGGTCTTCGACAAACAGAGCAACATGACGCATGCCACCGGTTTTACCTGGTCGTACAAGTTTGTTTTCAGACATGAGTGACTCTTAATTTTTGATTATTCAACTTCAATGATTTCGTAATCATGTGTCACCGTCGCTGTTTTTGCCAACATAATGGTGGCTGAGCAATATTTCTCAGTCGACATTTTGATAGCACGTTCAACAAAGTTGGCTTTTACGTTTTTACCAGTGATTTTGTAATGAATATGGATATTGGTGTAAACCTTAGGCGCTTCTTCGCTTCTTTCGCCATTCGCCTCAATCACACAGTCACGAATATCTTGTTGAGACTTTTTCAAGATTTCGATGACATCAAAGGCTGTACATCCAGCCATACCCATCAGTAATAATTCCATCGGACGCATGCCGGTACCATGTCCGCCTGCTTCTTCAGGTCCGTCCATTACTACCGTATGGCCTGTTCCAGATTCGCCGAGAAACAAAACATCTTCGACCCATTTCACTCGTGCTTTCATTAAAATGTTTCCTAAAGTTGATAAGTCACTTTAAATTTGACATATTTATCAAATCGCTGAGGGATTATACCCGTTTATGCTGTATTATTGCCCGCAGACTCATTTTTGGATGAATAAATGGACTATCACAGACACAAGGCCATTGAACAGGGATTAGCAGAGTTTTTCCGCTGCTGTCACACAAAAACTTATCCGGCGAAGAATATCATTGTTCGTCCAGGCGATCCGGCACATACGCTCTATTATATTCGTGAAGGTTCGGTGAGTGTGTGCATGGAAAATGAGGAAGGCGAGGAGCTTATCGTTGCTTACCTGAATCAGGGCGACTTTATTGGTGAGATAGGCATGTTCTCAGATGTTGGTGAACGTATGGTGACGGTGCGCGCCAGAACCGATGTGCGCACTGAAGAGATTTCCTACCAGCAGATCATGAATCTTTCAAAAACACAGTTGAAAGAATGCTATCCAACACTGTTGTTTACCATTGCAGAACAATTGGCAAAACGTCTGTTATCGACAACTCGTAAAGCCACTGATATGGCATTTCTTGACGTAGCAGGAAGGGTTGAGGCTGCTTTGCACGAGTTAGCCGCTCAGCCAGATGCTATGCGTCATCCTGATGGTATGCAGATTAAAGTCACACGTCAGGAAATCAGCCGCATGGTGGGATGTTCACGTGAAATGGTTGGTCGTGTCCTCAAAGAGTTACAAGACAATGGCTTGTTATGGGCCAAAGGTAAGACGATGATCGTCTATGATGAAGAACATCGTCATAAAAAACCTTTAGTAAAAAAGCTTGGCTAATTCAGCACCTGGATCATCAGCACGCATAAAGGCTTCACCCACCAGGAAACCATTTACGTTATTGTCACGCATTAATTTCACGTCATCACGGGTATGAATACCACTTTCGGTGATGACGATATGGCCTTGTGGAATACGTTGCAGTAGAGACAGGGTCGTATCCAGTGATGTGTCAAATGTTCGAAGATCACGGTTGTTGATACCGATTAAAGGTAGATTCAACACTAACGCACGTTCCAGTTCTTCAAGATCATGCACTTCTACCAGTACATCCATACCTAACTGGATGGCCAACTGGCTGAGCGTTTCTAATTGATTGTCATTCAGTGCGGCGACAATTAATAAAATACAGTCAGCACTGATCGCTCTGGCTTCAAATACCTGATATGGATCAATAATGAAGTCCTTACGAATCACTGGCAGTGAGCAGGCGTTACGTGCTTCTTGTAAAAAAACTTCATGTCCCTGAAAAAAATCACGATCCGTCAACACGGATAAACAGGCAGCACCACCTTTTTCATAGCTGACAGCAATATCTTCAGGAATAAAATTCTCTCTGAGCAGCCCTTTACTGGGGGAAGCTTTTTTTACTTCAGCAATGACCGCAGGCTCGTCATTAAGAATTTTTTTGCTGATAGATTCCACAAAGCCACGAACCGGGTTAGCCTGTTCGGCTAATTGTTGCATGATAGCTAATGGAATTTTTGCAGAACGTTCAGCAATTTCCTGCTGTTTTCGTTGCAGGATTTTTAGCAAAATATCGGGTGTATTTTCAGACATAATTTAAGTTCGGCTTGTAACAATTAGGGCATTTAATTTTTGCGTGGCGGCACCAGAGTCAATAACTCGTGCCGCTAGATGGATACCTTCTTCAAGGGAAGGGGAGATGTCCGCCACATAAATGGCGGCACCGGCATTCAAGACCACAATATCACGGGCTGGACCGGGTTTGCCTTCGAAGACTTCTTTAATCAGAGCCAAACTATCCTGTGCATTGCTGACGGTTAGCGATTCAATAGAATGCTGTTTCATACCAAAATCTTCAGGCTTAATGGTGTAGGTGGTCACCGTACCATTCTTGAGCTCAGCAATATGGGTTTCAGCACCAATACTGATTTCATCAAGACCATCTTCAGCATGCACCACTAACACATGTTGGCTGCCGAGTTTTTGTAGCACTTCAGCCATCGGTTTAACCCACTTTTTATCAAACACACCTAACACTTGATGAGCAGCTTGGGCAGGGTTTGTGAGTGGACCTAGCAGGTTGAAAATGGTTCTGACGCCCATCTCACGACGTGGACCAATCGCATGTTTCATGGCGCCATGGTGTTTTTGAGCAAACATGAAACCAACACCCACTGTTTCTATACAGTGTTTTACCTGTTCCGGACTAAGCTCTAAGTTAACCCCCGCAGCTTCAAGAACATCTGCACTACCCGAACTGCTACTGATGGAACGATTTCCATGTTTGGCAACCTGACAGCCCGCTGCAGCAGCAACAAAAGCACTCGCTGTTGAAACGTTAAATGTACTGGCACCATCACCTCCTGTGCCACAGGTATCGACAACATGTTCGCCGTTGATATGAACGGGTGTTGCCAGGCTTCGCATGACCTCAGCCGCCGCCGCAATTTCGGTGACGGTTTCCCCTTTCATTTGCAGGCCAATCAAAAAGCCACCAATCTGTGCGGGTGTCGCATTACCTGTCATGATTTGATTCATCACATCCGACATTTCATCATGACTGAAATCATGGCGCTGGATGAGCTGTTTAATGGCTGCCTGTATATCCATCAAAAGGCCTTATCTTTGCAGGAAATTATTCAATAATTCATGACCTTGCTCGGTCAGGATAGATTCAGGGTGAAACTGCACCCCCTCAATAGGAAGTGTTTTATGCTCGATTCCCATGATCTCATCCAGCTCACCGTCATCAGTCTGAGTCCAGGCGGTAATATTGAAACAATCCGGCAAGTTATATTTACTCACAACTAATGAATGATAACGTGTTGCTTCCAGTGGGTTATTAAGCCCTTTAAACACGCTGGTGTTGTTGTGATAGACCTTAGACGTTTTTCCATGCATTATCTGGCTGGCATGAATGACTTCGCCACCGAACACTTGACCAATTGCCTGATGACCCAGACATACGCCCAGCATGGGTTTTTTCCCCGCAAAGTGTTTGATCACCTCCATGGAAATCCCCGCTTCATTTGGGGTGCAAGGTCCTGGTGACAACACAATTTTGTCTGGATTCATTGCTTCAATTTCAGCAATAGTGATTTTATCGTTACGATGAACAGCCACTTCTTCACCCAGCTCAGCAAAATATTGCACGAGGTTATAGGTAAAGGAGTCATAATTATCAATCATTAACAGCATGTATCTATTCCTAGGTTAGCTTTCTGCATGAGGATTGGCTTCCAATCCTGCTTCCGCCATGGCTACAGCACGAAAGATCGCACGAGCTTTATTCATCGTTTCTTTCCATTCCATTTCAGGTACTGAGTCATACACAATACCAGCACCAGCTTGGATATGAAGCAGATCGTTTTTTATGACAGCAGTACGTATGGCAATCGCGGTATCCATATTGCCTGACCAGGATAAATAACCAACCGCACCGGCATAAACGCCACGTTTTACCGGTTCTAATTCATCAATAATTTCCATTGCCCGCACTTTAGGCGCACCACTGACAGTCCCTGCAGGGAAGGTGGCTCTTAGCGCATCTATGGCTGACATATCATCCAATACCTGGCCGGTGACGTTTGAGACGATATGCATAACGTGAGAATAACGCTCAATCACCATTTTATCAGTCAATTCAACTGTACCTGTTTTGCTGACCCGGCCAACGTCGTTTCGACCTAAATCAATCAGCATCAGATGTTCAGCCAGCTCCTTGGGATCAGATAACAAATCCTGCTCCAGCGCAATATCTTCTTCTTCATTTTTGCCACGAGGACGAGTGCCGGCAATCGGACGGACAGTCACTTCCTGATCTTCCATGCGCACTAAAATTTCTGGTGATGAACCGACTACATAAAAGTCATCAAGATGCATGTAGAACATGTATGGGGAAGGGTTTAATGTCCGTAACGCCCGGTATAGATCAATCGGTGGTGCACTATAAGGAATGGTCAGGCGCTGAGATAAAACCACTTGCATGATGTCGCCATCATTAATGTATTGCTTCGCCTTTTCAACAGCATCAGTAAACCCTTGCTGGGTAAAGCCTGATTGAAAGTCTTCTTCGTTGACCTGTTTGTGAACTTTATTCTGTTGGAAGTTCATCGCCGTTTGGCGCAGCGTCTGAGTTAATTCATCCAGACGTTGTTGCGCGATACGGTAAGCATTTTCTGTGTTTGGATCCGCATGAACAATTAAATACAGACGACCACTGAGGTTATCAAAAACGACTAACTCATCCGATACCATCAACAAAATATCTGGGCATTCGAGTGGGTCAGACTCAGGGGCTTTATTCAGCCGGGATTCAACGTAACGTACAGTGTCGTAGCCGAAATAGCCAACCAGACCACCATTAAATTTTGGTAGTGAATCGGTTTCAGCCACTCGATAACGCGTTTGGAATTGTTCTATCCACGCCAGAGGGTCGTTTGCTTGTGCTGTTTCAATAACTTGCCCATCCTGTTCTACCACAATGTCCTTATCACGAACACGGACAATGGTGCGGCAAGGCAGACCAATCATCGAATAACGACCCCATTTTTCACCACCCTGAACAGATTCAAACAGGTAGGAGTAGGGCGCATCAGCCAATTTGAGATAAGCACTTAATGGTGTATCTAAGTCTGCTAAAACTTCCCGTGAGAGAGGGATGCGGTTGTAGCCTTCTGTGGCAAGTTGATCAAATTCTGACTGTTTCATTGCTTCTTTCTAAAAATAAGCTTTCCAGCTCTGCAAAAGTATCTATTACGGTATCGGGTGCAGCTGCAGAAATTGGCTGACCATGATTGTAACCGTAGCTCACGCATATAATGGCAAATCCTGCAGCGTTGGCTGCTTTTACATCATTGACGGAATCACCGATCATTAATGCCTTTTCGGGGGTAATCCGAAAGTAATCAACACCATACAGCAATGGTGCTGGATGTGGTTTTTTATGTGGTGTTGTGTCACCACATACCACAAGGTCAAAATAATCTTTCAGACCAAGCTTTTCAAGCAATGGCAGAGTAAATGTTTCGTCCTTGTTAGTGACACATGCTAATTTAATCTGCTTATCTTTAAGCCAATTCAGCCCTTTAAATACACCAGGGTAGACTTGGCTTTTTTCACATGGGAACTGTTGATAATAATCTAAAAACAGCGGTAATGCTTTTTCAAATAGCCCGACATCTGCTTTTTGTTCCATGTCACGTGTTAATGCTCGCTCAACAAGCCGGGGAATACCATTACCTACCCAACTTCTGACATCAGTTTCGCTGGCTTTGGCTAATCCTAAACTGCTGAGCATGTGATTGGTTGCATGAGTTAGATCCGGCACGCTGTCAACCAGCGTGCCATCAAGGTCAATAAAGACAACCTCAGGTAAATCTAACTTCATTAATTAGACGTTAGCTTTAGCTAATTCCTCACGCAGTGCTGCAATCACTGTTTCATAACGGTTAGGATCACTGTCTTTTGCCGCACCAAATACTGCAGAACCTGCAACAAAAGTACGCGCACCTGCTTCAGCAATTTCACGGATATTGTTGACGTTAACGCCACCGTCGATTTCTAAGTCAATATCGTAACCGCTTTCATCGATCATTTTGCGTGCTTGGCGTAGTTTTTCCAGTGTGTGTGGAATGAATTTCTGACCACCAAAACCTGGGTTAACTGACATCAGCAGAATACGGTCAACTTTGTCTAAAACATGTTCAGCCAGTGAAAGAGGCGTCGCCGGGTTGAATACCAAACCGGTTTTACAGCCTTCGCTTTTCACTAATTGCAGACTACGATCAATATGTTCTGAGGCTTCCGGGTGGAATGTGATGAAGGTGGCGCCAGCTTGAGCAAAGTCAGGGATGATGCGGTCGACGGGTTTCACCATCAAATGTACGTCGATTTCATGGGTGACACCATGTTTGCGTAATGCATCACACACTAATGGACCAATAGTCAGGTTCGGTACATAGTGGTTATCCATTACGTCAAAGTGCACAATATCAGCACCTGAAGCAAGAACGTTATCTACTTCTTCACCCAGACGAGCAAAGTCTGCAGACAGGATTGAAGGGGCAATTTTGAATTCAGCCATGATTGTCTCTCTTAAATCGAATAATAAAAACGTGATGTAAACCTGATACTTTACCGTATCGGCTTTCTTTTTTCAGCTTTTGAAATCAATAGGCTGAGATTATACTGGAGCGAGAAATCATGAGATGGAGTTGGACTTGCGAAAACTGCTGAAATTTATCGCTTTGCTGATGATGGCAAGTTATCTGCTACTGGCCTATGCTGCGGATGATGCAGAAGAGCCCAGCCAAGGTGATGAAAAGGAAACGGTCACCGAAGAAAATTCTCCGATTATGCTGCGCGAGCAGGGGAATGTTGAGGGGTATGTATCACTAACGGTCAGTGAGCAACCAATAGCGGCGACATATATGCCGGATAGTCTGGGTAAAGCCGCTGGTAAAGTCTTGATTCTGCCTGGGCGCGGTCAGGATATTGATAGTGACGGTGTTATTCATACACTTAGAATCGGATTGACTAAAGCCGGCTGGTCTACGATGACGGTGGCGATGCATTATGAGCTGAAACCGAATATTTATCTCGTGCCTTCAGATGCTGATAAAAAGCCAGAGACGGATTCTTCAGAAACAACAGCGACGGAGCCGACTACTGAAGACACGACGCAGCAACAGCCTGCTGAAGAAAATGCAGCAGCACCATCCGAATCCGGCACTGAGACTCCGGCAGCGGAAGGCGATGAGACAAAAGAGGATGTAGAACAAGCTCCTTATGTCGTGACAAATGAAGCTCGCATTGCAGGTGCAATAAGTTATTTGGCTGAGAAGCAGCAGACTGGCCCCACCATTCTTATCGGCTTTGGTGAGGCGGCTGAGTGGGTCAATGACAGCTTTTCTATGGCCAATGGCGAGGTGGGCATTATTTGGATTGATGCCAGTATGAATCAAGTCGAACCCATTAAAGTGAAAGCCATTCTTGATTTGATTTCAGACTTTCCTGCTCGACAAAATACTAATGCTATTCAACGTCGGGCTGAAATGATAAAAGCTCAGGCGATGAACTACGAACAACGAAGAATTGTGACGACTAGTCCAAACTTTTATGGCGTTGAGACTAATGTGCTTGGTATTGTCCGTGGCTGGTTGCACAAACATTTTATCGCCAAGGACGATACGTGATGCGAATTTACGGTGATGGAAACCTTATCCATCAAGCAGTTTCTGATGATGGTTTAATTGAAGTGGTTGATAGTGGCAATACACGATCATTACATTTCGGTACTTTTCCCAGACAGAGTTCCATGCGACTTAATCAACCGCATTATCTGGAGCTTAGTTACACTCAGGCCATGATGGGCTGTTTATTACTCAATCCTAATCCACAAAGGGTGTTGGTAATTGGTCTGGGCGGAGGCTCGTTGGTGAAGTTCCTGTTGCATCATTTTCCGGATTGCTATGTTGATGTAGTTGAGTATCGTCAGGATGTGGTCGAAGTGGCACAGTCATTTTTTCAGGTTCCGGTCGATAACCCCAACTTAAATATTAACCTTGGTGATGGTTATCTCTATGTCAATCAATGTTTTTATCAAACGGATTTTAGCTATGATCTGATTCTGGTCGATGCCTATGATCAAAATGGCATGGCAGCCAGTGTTGGCGTTCAGGCTTTTTTTGATGCCTGTTCAGGCATTCTGACAGACAATGGTGTGTTAAGTATTAATCTGTGGGGAAGTGAACGTGCCTTGTTTAACTCAACGATGGAAAGAATTAATGAGAGCTTTCAACAGCGTGCTATGATTCTGCCGGTTGAGAATAAGGGCAATGTCATTGCTTTAGCCACCAAGTTTAATGTGGAAAATGCGTATCTGAAAAAATTGCGCCAGCAAGTCAATAGTTTAGAAATGGTGTATCAAATTAACTTACCACGATCATTACAAAATCTCATCAGACAAAACCGAAACTTTATTCATCGTTTATTCGCGATTTAAGATTGGCTTTGTGTGAGAGGGGTTATCAGTCAGTCATTAGCTTATAGAGGTTTCATGAACAAGTGGGTTTTGCCGGTATTGTTGAGTCTGTTTTTATATCAACAAGTGAGCTGGGCTGATGATTTATACAAGATTGTGATTAAACGATCCGAAAACAAATTACTGATTGAAAAAAACGATAAAGTCATTCGTTCATATCATGCCGCAATAGGTAGTGGTGGCAGAAAAGCAAAACAGATGGAAGGCGATCGGCGCACGCCAATGGGTATTTATCATATCGTTGATATTAAAGACAGTGACCGATTTCATTTGTTTTTACAACTTGACTATCCCAGTGTCAGGGATGCGATCAATGGTTTGAAAGCCGGACACATTAAAAAATCGCAATATCGCAGAATTCTTGATGCGCATATTTTTGGTGGTATTCCACCACAAAATACTGCGCTCGGTGGTGTGATCGGTATTCATGGCATTGGTGTTGAAACCAAAGACAAACTTGAGATTCATCAGATGGCGAACTGGACTCAAGGCTGTATTGCGCTCAGAAATAAAGAAATTGATGAGATATTGAAGTTTGTCGGCGTGGGCACAGAAGTCAAAATCATGGAATAAAACCTGATTAAAATTGTCGGATATGCATCTGAATTTGCTAGAATATCGACGTTTATCGCTTTTATTCTTCTGGGGTCCACATGCAATCCGCGCCTGATCTGTTTTCCTACCGTAAATTCTGGGCACACCGTTTTGGTATCGCGCCTGAATTACCCATGACCCGAGAGGAAATGGATGCGCTGGGATGGGACTCTTGTGACATTATCATTGTGACGGGTGACGCCTATGTAGACCATCCGAGTTTTGGTATGGCGCTGATAGGGCGTTTATTAGAATCACATGGTTTTCGCGTTGGTATTATTTCTCAGCCCGATTGGACCGGCACCGACGATTTCACCAAACTAGGTAAACCGAATCTGTTCTTTGGCGTCACTGGCGGCAATATGGATTCTATGGTCAACCGTTATACTTCTGACCGTAAGATACGCAGTAATGATGCATACACCGCAGGTGGTTCAGGCGGAAAACGACCTGATAGAAGTGTCGTGGTTTACAGCCAGCGCTGTCAGGAAGCCTACAAAGGCGTACCCGTGATTATTGGTGGTATTGAAGCCAGCTTGCGCCGTATTGCCCATTATGACTATTGGTCTGAAAAAGTCCGCCGCAGTGTCATTATGGATTCTAAAGCCGATCTTTTGGTTTATGGTAATGGCGAAAGACAAGTGGTGGAAATTGCTCATCGTCTCGCTGCAGGTGAACCTGTCAGTGCTTTGACCGACATTCGTGGCACCGCCTATACCAAAAAGCATGAACAGCGTCCGGGCTGGTGGGAGAAAGATTCTACTTTGGTGGATACGCCTGGGAAACTCAATCCCCCTATTGATCCTTATCAGATGCAAACTGAAGAAAGTTGTGCAGATGAAAAAGCCAAAACAGAACAAAATAAACCGGCTGAAAATACCAATGTTATTAAAATTCATCGGGTTTCACCACGAAATGCAGACCGTACCGTCATTCGACTGCCTGCCTACAATGCAGTGAAAGATGATCCGGTTACCTATGCCCATACTTCACGTATTTTGCATCTGGAAACCAACCCAGGTAATGCGCTGGCTCTAGTACAGCAACATGGCAATCAGGATGTCTGGTTAAACCCACCGCCGATACCGTTAACTACAGCCGAAATGGATGCTGTGTTTGATTTACCTTATAGTCGTGTACCGCACAGTGGTTATGGCAAGATGACCATTCCCGCCTACGATATGATCCGTTTTTCCGTCAACATCATGCGTGGCTGTTTTGGTGGCTGTACATTCTGTTCTATTACCGAACATGAAGGACGTATTATTCAGAGTCGTTCTGAAGACTCCATTATCAGAGAAGTGGAAGCGATTCGTGATACGACGCCCGGTTTTACCGGTGTGATTTCTGATTTGGGTGGTCCAACGGCCAATATGTATCGTCTAGCCTGTAATGATCCTCAAATTGAGGCCAGTTGTCGTCGTTTGTCGTGTGTATTCCCTGGGGTGTGTAAAAATCTGAATACAGATCACACGCCTTTGATTAGTCTCTACAAACGCGCCAGATCGTTACCCGGCATTAAAAAGATTCTGATTGCTTCCGGTTTGCGATATGACCTGGCGGTTTTATCACCAGAGTATGTCAAAGAGTTGGTGACTCATCATGTGGGGGGCTATCTGAAAATTGCACCGGAGCATACAGAAGAAGGTCCGCTGCAACAAATGATGAAACCCGGCATTGGCACTTACGATAAATTCAAACAGATGTTTGATAAATATTCGAAAGAAGCAGGTAAAGAGCAGTATTTGATTCCATATTTTATCGCCGCACATCCGGGTACAACCGATAAGGATATGATGAATTTGGCACTTTGGTTGAAGCGCAATGGTTTTAGAGCCGATCAGGTTCAAGCCTATTTACCTTCTCCAATGTCAGCCGCTGCGGCCATGTATCACTCGGGCAAGAACACCTTGCATAAAGTAAGACGTAACGGTGGTGATATTGAAGTCCCGAAAGGGTTGAAAGTGCGTCGATTGCACAAAGCTTTTCTTCGTTATCACGATCCTGAAAACTGGCCAATGTTACGTGAAGCATTAAAAAACATGGGGCGTGCAGATTTGATCGGTAATGGCAAAAAACATTTGATCCCCAGTTGGCAGCCTGCTGGCACCGGAGAAAATGGTGAAGGCCGCCGTGTTACGCGTAAGGCAAAAAATGTACAAAGTTTTCGCACTCAGCATACAAGACCGGGAAAAACCAAAGTCAAAGCCAAAAGACGTCAGCGCTAATAAAAAATATTATTATTTGAGAAACATTTTTAATTGACCGTGGTCAATGTGCCTATCACCAATTTTTAATAGGGACATTAATGAAATCGAACCAGAGTTCTCGTTATGACTTTTTATCGATTTTTCTTCATTGGCTAGTCGCTGTTTTTATTATTGGCCTGTTTGCATCTGGCCTGTGGATGGTCGATCTTGGTTACTACGATGATTGGTATTATCAGGCTCCCTGGTGGCATAAAGGCATTGGCGTTATAACGGCAGTATTGATTGTGTCACGCTGGGCATGGAGCCTGTTTCGTCAGCCTCCTGCCGCCATTTCCTCTATTCCTTATTGGCAACATCTCGTTGCAAAAATTACACATCAAGCCATGAATATCGTGGCGTTGATTATTGTTATTAGTGGCTATGTCATGGTCACAGCGAAAGGTGATGGCCTCTCTGTTTTTGATTGGTTTACGATTCCCGCATTCATTTCAAACAAACCCGCTTGGGTAGATCCGGCGGGGGCAATTCATTTATGGGCCGCGTATTTTCTGATTGCGATGGCAACAGTTCATGCTCTGGCTGCAATTAAACATCACTTTATCGATAGAGACTCAACGCTCAAGCAGATGCTTGGCATCAAATAAAACCAGGAGAAAAAAATGAGACAGACGCTTTTAGCAACATCATTATTAGGATTGTCAGCGATAATGCCTGCTTATGCGGCAGATTATGTGATTGATACTGAAAAAGCCCACGCTTTTATTGATTTCCGTATTCAGCATTTAGGCTACAGCTGGATGAGTGGACGTTTTAATGATTTTTCTGGCACGTTTTCTTATGATGCAGAAAAACCGGAAGCATCAAAAGTGGATGTAGATATTGATGTGACCAGTGTTGATACTAACTTTGCCGAGCGTGATAAACATCTACGTGAACGCTTTCTGGAAACGGATAAATTTCCTAAGGCCAGCTTCAAATCTACTTCATTTAAACAGCAGGATGATGGCAGTTTAATGGTCACGGGTGACTTTACCTTACACGGCGTGACCCATGAATTGAGCTTCCCTGTCGAAAAAGTAGGAGAAGGCGCCGATCCATGGGGTGGCTACCGTGCCGGTTTTGTTGGTGAAACTGAATTTACTATTTCTGACTACGGCATTAATGTTGATATGTTAGGTCCATCATCACAGGTAGTGTATTTAACTTTGTCGATTGAAGGCATTAAACAATAAGTCAGATTTGTTTGGCGAGGTTATAAAGCCTGTCAAATTCTTCAGATAAGCTGCTTGCTGGTACAGAACGTCCCGCGCGTTGGTACCAGTAAGCAGCATTTCCTTTGTCGCCTTCAACATAATGAAGATAACCATGAATCATGCAGGCAAAACTATCTTCATAGTTTTGAATGAGTCTGTGAGCACCGTTCCAATCGCCTTGTGCGGCCAATTCCAATGCTTGTAAATGTTGTATAGCCATTGCCAACCTCCAGAAAAGTTTGACAATAGCTATGCTATAACAGATTGAATTGAATGAAAATTCTAGTTGCTTCCGATAAGCGTCAATAAGCCAGCAATAAAGGCAAACGGTGAGGTGACGATGACAAATATCAGTTTGCCAATTTCGCGTAATACATAAATCGCATCAATGAATAAAGCCATGATTTACTCCGTTGAATTTGATTGTATGCATTATAATGCGCGATTGTGACACTCAAATGACCGGCTAATAAGCACCTATGAATATTCTCGCACTCGATACCTGCACAGAAATGTGTTCTGTCGCCATCTTAAAAAATGGTGAACTGTTTGAGCAATCCCTTCTGACTCAACGGGGTCATTCAGAAAAAATACTAGGTATGCTGGATGAGATTTTATCCCAGGCGGATTGTCGCCTTGCTGATATGGACTGTATTGCTTTTGGCCGCGGGCCTGGTTCATTTACCGGGGTTCGCGTTGGAGTCAGTGTCGCTCAGGGAATTGCTTTTGCGGCTAAATTGCCAGTCGTACCCGTTTCAACCTTAGCCGCCGTCGCGCAGCGTGCAATCGATGAACATGGTGCTGATCATATTGCCGTGGCAATGGATGCACGTATGCAGGAAGTCTATAGCGCTATATATCAATCTGTTGATGGTCTGGCTGAGTTATCGGGAGAGGAAAGGGTATGCTTACCTGAGCTGATTTGCTTGGACAATGATTCATCTTTTTTTGCTGCTGGTAGCGGTTGGAAAGAGTATGAAGAGCTAATGACAACAAAGTTCTCTGGCCAAATTCATGGCATGGATAATCAGCTGTTACCGACAGCTGCTGCCATTGCAAAACTGGCTGTAAAGCAGGTTGAAAATGGTCATGCTTTAGCTGCTGAACAGGCTATGCCCGTTTACCTTCGCGATAATGTCGCCAAGAAAAAAGGTGAACAGTGATGGTGAAAAAGCAAGACACCATCTACGCTGCACCATTAGAACAAATGGTGGATTTCCGCTTTGATGAAAAAGTGGTCGATGTCTTCCCTGATATGATTCAGCGTTCGGTACCAGGCTATGCAACACTGATATCTAACATCGGTATCATTGCGGCAAAGTATGCTGTAGATAATAGCCATTGTTATGATTTGGGCTGTTCACTTGGTGCAGTGACTTTATCGATGCGGCAGCGGATAAAAAAACAGAATTGCCAGATTATTGCCGTTGATAACTCGCCTGCCATGATTGAAAAAGCACATCACATATTGCTGGCCGACAAGGCCTCTGATATTGGTGTTCAACTGGTTTGTGAAGATATCGCTGATACGGTCATTGAAAATGCTTCCGTAGTGGTAATGAATTTCACCTTACAGTTTATTCCATTGGCGCAACGCCAGACATTAATCAATCAAATCTATAAGGGTTTAAAACCCGGTGGCATATTAATTCTGTCAGAGAAACTGGCATTTGCTGATACCAACATTAACCAGTTTCATATTGATGCCCATCATGATTTCAAGCGAGCAAATGGGTACAGCGATATGGAAATTAGTCAGAAAAGAACAGCCCTTGAAAATGTGTTAATACCTGAGTCACTAGAACAACATCAGCAGCGTTTACGTGCTGCCGGATTTGGTTTTACTGAAAAATGGTATCAATGTTTTAACTTTGTCTCGATGGTTGCCATAAAGTGATATACCAGCCTTTATATGAATATCTTGATGCCGCTGGATTACAAGGCTGGCGTCAGATATTAGAACAACAAATCAATCAGAAATTAGCAGAAGAAACGCACGGTAAAATGCCTTTGTGGCAAGACGCACTTGCAGCATTACCGGTTATCACGCCCAGTCAGGTCGAGTTACAGTCAGAAGTCAGAATCGGTCAGCAAAAAGATTTGAATGGTGTTGATATTGACGCGCTGAAAACTTGTTTGAAAGCGTTTCATCCCTGGCGTAAAGGTCCTTATCGCTTTTTTGATATTGAGATTAATACCGAATGGCGATCTGACTGGAAATGGGACAGAGTATTACCGCATATCAGTCCATTAGCTGGCAGACGCGTATTAGATGTGGGTGGTGGCAATGGTTATCACGGCTGGAGAATGCTAGGCGAAGGGGCTGAGTTTGTCATGGGCATTGATCCAACGCTGGTTTTCACCATGCAATATCATGTCATGCAACGTTATATCGCCAATAATAAACACTTCGTTGTTCCTATCGGTATCGAGCATATGCCGGAAAAACTGGCCTGGTTTGATACCGTATTTTCCATGGGGGTGTTATATCACAGGCGCTCCCCGTTAACTCATCTTATGGAGTTACGTGATTGCCTGAAGCCGGGTGGTGAGTTGGTGTTGGAAACGCTGATTATTGATGGCCCTGAGGGCATGAGTCTGATTCCAGAGTCACGTTATGCCAAGATGCGAAATGTCTGGTTCATCCCCAGTAGCGAGACCATGATGGTGTGGTTAAAAAAATGCGGTTTTAAAGAGGTGCGTTGCGTAGATGAAAATGTCACGTCACTCGATGAGCAACGAAGCACTGAATGGATGACATTTGAGTCACTGAAAGACTTTCTTGACCCGAATGATCTTACAAAAACAATAGAAGGGTATCAGGCCCCCAAACGTGGTGTATTTATCGCTAAAGCGCCTTAGAGGGCTGTAGCACCTGAGGTGATGGATATCCATTGGCCGTTGCTGTTTTTGCAGGCATCCAATGATTTTGTTTCAGTTTGATCGTCTTTTTTGATGACAAGATCATAGGCCAGACAGGGGTAGTGACCATACGAGTAATGATGGTCAATGATGATTTCATAAGCTGTGCCAGTCACTTCATTTTTCCAAAAATGACTTTTACCGATGGTTTCCGTCGACAGAATTTTTTGTGTTTGTTGCAGGTCGTGTGTTGTCATGGCTGTGTCGGTATCAATACCGGCCTCGACACCTGCTAACAAATCTAACGACGCTTCTGTGTTGGTAACTATGCTCGCAAGGCTGATACTGACTATGCCTAATAAATAGAGCCGTTTGTTAGAAAACATAGACATCCGTAACTGGAGTAGAAAAACGTTATTTAAACATGAGCGATTAACTCGTTGGCATGGAGTTAATACGATTTATAAATAACAGGATTAATTTCTTAAAAAGCCGAGTATATCCCTATCAAATTGTTTATAACAACTGTCATATCATTATCAGCGATTGCAAACGCCACTTAATAAACGGATGGCCATATCCACATCGTAGGTCATTATGTGATTAGAGCGTAAGAAACGTTGCTGAACCTGATAGGCTTCACGTTCGAGTAGCATTCGTTGTTTGCAGTTTGGCTCCTCAATAACGGCATCATGCTGATATTGAAGGAAATGTACCATTTCATGAACGATATATCCTTGAGCAATCATGCTATCTTTAGTCAGCTTATCATCATAAAAAATCGTATTTTTTTTATCGTCATAATAAGCCAGAGCATTACATTCTTTACCCTCACATAATGTATCTATCAACTGCTGATGGTTAACGGCTTCAATTAAGGGTTGTTGTTCTGGCATATCGTACTGACTAAAGTTAACGGCCATTAACAGTAGTGTTCCAATAATTTCTTGCATAACATCGTCCTTGTCAGCATGTTAAATATACGACTAGCGCTTTTAGAAACAGTTTCTGTTATTCATTAATTACCTGATGCCTGCTGTCTATTATGAAATTGTTCTAAATCGGGTGGTGTTTGTCGGTAATAAGCCTGTAACTGCTTAAATAAAAGGGCATTATGTTGCTTCAAGGCTTCTGGCATAGTAAAAAAATATTCACTTAATACCGCAAAAAATTCAGCCGGATTAGTTGCAGCATAAGGATCCAGATAGGTGTGTTTATGTGCCGCCAAGTCATGTAATAAACCTTGCCAGGCTGTCGTTAGTGTCTCAGTCCATTCCGGTAACGACATATCCGGGTGTAATGGCGGCATACCATTGGCGCGACCAGACAACATATCTAATTTATGAGCAAATTCATGGATAACAACATGATGACCTCGATAGGGTTGCTGACTGTCATGTTTGATGTCTTGCCAGGAAAAAATGACGGGACCCCGTGACCAAGACTCGCCACTTAAGCCCTGTGTTTGTCTATGAACTACGCCATTTTCATCCGTCACATCACGTTTAATCTGAAATGCGCCCGGGTAAAGGATGACTTCTATCCAACCATCATAAGTATCTAGCCCTAAGTGCAAGATAGCTACACAGGCCTGGGCTGCAACAGTGACGGCCATTTCTGGTGTAACCACTAACCCTGCAGCCCCGGTAAATGTCTTTTTATGAATAAACAGAGTCGCTAACAGACGTATGCGAGTACGTTCGGATACGGATCTTGCCTGTATAAGGGGTAAATACTTAGTGGCCTCAAGCCATAAATCAAAGGGGATCGGATGGTGCTTTAGTACTCTGAGTGTGCGCCATTTACGAATAATATTCATGCAGTGAGTTTCGTTTTAGTTGGGGACTGATTAAATAGAGAGCGTTGAATACCGATTTTGATGGCATTATCGATAACAAACCAGACTAAGGCATATAACCACATAAATCCGGCATATTGCCAGCTTACAGCCGTAATAAACAGGCCGTTGACCGCCATCAAGGTACCAATGATTTCAGTGCCGAATGTGGCAGCTAATAATAAAGGAGATGGCCAGGGTTTTTGCCAGAACCAACCATTATTGCGTGTGACAAAAATCGTACTGTGACCAGCAATAAGTAGTTTCAGAAAGATAAGGGTTTGTATTGTATCGTTATCTAAATTCTGTTCGCGCAGGAATAAATAAAGTAAAAAAGATGCACAAACACCAGCAAGCCCAAGCACGGATGAAGTAATAAATAATTCGTGCATATTCCACCTCACCGGCGTGGGCGACTGATAGGTATTATCGTAAGCAATGGTCAGGATAGGCAGATCATTGAGCAGTGCTAATAAAATAATCATTAGGGCAGTGATGGGGTAAAACTCGAATATCAGAATGCTCAAGGTCATGAACAAAATGATACGAATCGTTTCGGCGATACGGAATGTCGCGTAGCTTTTCATGCGTTCAAAGGTAAAGCGTGCCTGTTCTATGGCCTGATTAATGACGGATAGCCCTGGTGCGGTGAGAATAATATCCGCTGCTGCTCTTGCCGCATCTGTGGCATTGGATACGGCAAAACCGCAATCTGCTTTTCTCAGAGCTGGCGCATCATTTACGCCATCACCCGTCATGCCAACAATATGATCTGATTTTTGTAAAGCTTCAACAATCATGTATTTATCTTCTGGTAAGACCTCGGCAAAAATTTCGATGGATTCCAGCATGTCGAGCAGAGCAGACTCATGTGTGTGAATAAACTCTGTTTCTAAGAGGCTGGTATCGTAAATACTTTCCAGGTCGGTCATGACCTCATCAGCAAACTGTTTTGCCTGTTTGAACGAGACGTCCGGATTGAGTCGCTTATATATCGCCTGAGCCAGACCGGATGCCAGCTCTTTAATTTCCTGTCCAGACTTACCAGTGATTTGTTTGGACTGAACCGCACGTTTGTTTAACCCAAGCATATAACCAATTTCACGAGCGATAGCGATATTATCGCCAGTGATCATTTTTACTTCGACACCACGCTGTCGCATTTCATCAATCACTTGCTTTGAGTCATCCCGGGGCGGATCGATGAGCGGAATGAGGCCAAGGAATTCATGTGGTTGATTCTCACGCTGTTGAGCCACAGCTAATGTGCGATAACCTTTACTGGCAAGAAGGTTAATTTGTTGATTGAGTGACGTGATATCGTTATCGGTAAGGTTAGTGACCATGGCCATAATCACTTGTGGTGCACCTTTAAATACATCCATTTTTTCGTCAGCTGTCTTGACCGATGCTGAGGTAAATTTTCGGCTTGGGTCAAATGAAGTGAAGTGGGTTTGTTGCCATTGTGACCAATCACTGTCGGCAAAATTATCTTTGATGTAGCGAAATAATGGAATTTCGATGGGGTCCGTATTTTCTGAGCGTGATGCTAAAACGGCCGCTCGCATAAGTGCTGCCTTACTGGTGCCATTGAATGGAAGAATGTCCATCACCTGCATTTCATTTTTGGTCAGCGTACCTGTTTTATCTGAACAAAAAATATCGACACCTGCCAGCTCTTCAATAGCGGTTAATTTGGTGACAATGGCTTTGTGTTTTGCCAATTTATAAGCACCCACAGCCATGGTGACAGACAAAACGGCCGGTAAAGCAACCGGAATTGCTGCGACTAATAACACTAAGGCAAAGCGGGCCAATTCAAGCATATCTTCATGGCGCGATAAGCCTGTGATAACAATCAATGTCACCATTGCCAAAGATAACAGAATCAGGAAGTGACCAATTTGTAACACCATCTTTTGAAAATGGCTGTGTTCATTGGCGGATGCCGAAGCGACTAAACTGACAACATTATTAAACCGTGTTTGCTGGCCAGTATTGACCACAATGGCATCCATTTCACCTTGTCGAATAATGGTGTTCGCATAGGCAACATCGGTACTTCTCTTGCTCACAGGTAAGGATTCACCAGTCAGTGAGGATTCATCTATAGATAAATAGTCACCCGTGACTAATTGCACATCAGCAGGCACTAAATCTCCCATTCGCAGACGAATAATATCGCCGGGCACAAGTTCTTGTGAGCGAACCGATTGAATCTTGCCATCACGTAATACGCGCACTTGTGTATCTAACTGGCTTTTTAAGGCATTGAGGGCATTAAGTGCACGGTGTTCCTGGAAAAAGTCGAGCCCGGCATTAATAAGGAGTAAGACGCTGATAATGATGAAGTCTTCCCACTTACCAACCGCGGCAGATAATATGGCTGCAATTTCAATCATCCAGGGAATAGGTCCCCAAAAGCGTTTCAAAATTCGCTGCAGGGTGGACTCTTCCTGATTGATGATTTGGTTTAGACCGTAATCTATCTGTCGTTGCCGCACATCGGTTTCAGACAGGCCATTTTTACTATCAACATTTAATAAACGGAAAGTGTCATCAACAGGCTGAAGGGCAAAATCGTCCGTGGCTTTTTGGAATAACGATGTCAATGTCTAACCCTCCATTTATGTGGTTGTGTTGAAGCTAGTGGCGTAAGACGTCCTGTAAAGCACTGGCGAGCAAATTGGCTAAGCTCACTGTATTGGTCGGATGTGGAATACTGTCACAACTATAGATGTGTTCGATGCCTGCCGCGTTCAGTTGATCTATCGCATCCTCCATAAACAAAGCATGACTGACCAGAATATTTACTGAGGACGGTTGATATGGCATCAGCTGTTTAGCTGCTTCCAACAGTGTTTTTCCGGTACTGGCCACGTCATCCACAATAATAATGTCGCGTCCGGAATAGGCGCGTTCAGGCAAAGTGACAATCACTTTATGATCACCTAAACGTTGTTTATGGGCTACGGCATAATCAAAGCCAAAATGTGTCGCGATTTCTTTTACCCATTGCTCCGATTCGCCATCAGGTCCTAATAACAGAGGATTGTTAAAACGGGTCTTTATAAAGTCTGCCATCGGTTGAGTAGCAGTGATATTGACAGCATGTTCTATAGGAATAGCTTGGCGTAATTCAGAGATGCGGTGTAAATGTGTGTCTACTGTAATGACCGCATCAAATAAACGGGCCAGGAATTGACCAATAATGGTTTGACTGACGACTTCTCCCGGATGAAAGGCTTTATCCTGTCGCATATAGCAAAGATAAGGTGCCACCAGAATAATACGTTCTACACCATTCTGGCGTAATGATTGTGCCGTCAGCATCAATTCAATCAATTTACTGTTGGGCTCGTTGAGACTTCTGCAAACAATCACTGTTTCAGGTAAGTCGACCGGTAATATTAACTGACTTTCACCATCCGGAAAGCGATGAAGTTGAATAGTTTCGTATGGTATTCCACATACCATAGCCAGGGCTTTGGCCTGTTGCTGATAGTCTGAAAAGCTAATTAGCAGGGGAAGTTTTGTGCTCATAGTTTATCAATCTGGTAGCTGTTATCGAGGAGTGCAGCATTTTTAGCAAAGGTGAAATCAGCATTAAACTCGGCATAAATGGTAAATAATGCCTCACCTTTTTTGACTTTATCTCCGATTTTTTTATGTAAATAAATCCCTGCGCCTTTATCCATTGGTGCACCGGCCAAACGTGCAATAGAAGCAATTTTCAGATTATCAATCGCTTTTACGATGCCCGTGTCTTGTGCACAAATATCACACTGTAGCTTGCCAACCTGCATTGGGGTGTTGTTTCGTCCCTGAGCATTGATAATGGCATTCATTTTGGTAAGTGCTCGGCCTGATTCAAGAATATCTCTGGCAACAGCGTAACCTTGGCCGCCTCTGACATCGGGATCGAATTCGATAATTCTGCCGGCCAACTGTAAGGCTTTCTCTTTTAAATCGATCGGGGCGTTAGGTTCATTTCCAAGAATCTTCATCACATCCTGCGTTTCTAAAACGGGACCGATGCCTCTACCTATTGGTTGACTGCCATCGGTGATGACCACTTCTAAATGTAATCCCATATTGTCACCCACATACTCAAACAGTTTGCGTAACTTAAGCGCTTCCATATGGGTATGTACTTTTGCTGAAGGCCCGATCGGTATATCAATCAGTAAATGCGTGGCGCCTGCAGCAATTTTCTTAGAAAGTATTGAGGCGATCATTTGCCCGGTTGAGTCCATAGATAACGGACGTTCAACAGAAATCAATACATCATCGGCCGGAGCAAGTTTCGCCGTACCGCCCCACGCCAGGAAGGCACGTTGTTGATTAACGATTTCATGCAAACGTCGCAGAGACAGATCGACGTTGGCTAACACTTCCATGGTATCTGCGGTACCAGCAGGCGAAGTGATCGCACGGCTGGATGTTTTTGGCATCAACATACCATGAGCAGCAATAATGGGAACGAGTAACATGGTGGTTCGATTGCCAGGGATACCACCAATACAGTGTTTATCACAGACCAGATCTTCGCCCCAGTCGATGCGTTCACCGGTATCCACCATGGCATGAGTCAGATGCAATATTTCATCGCGCTCCATGCCTGTTTCAGCACAACCTACGATAAACGCCGCTGTTTCAATTTTCGAATAACGGTTATTCACAATGTCCTGAATAATATGTAAATACTGCTGATAGTCGAGTTTTTCACCGGCTATTTTTTTATGAACAGATTTCAGTGATTCAGGCGGGGTGGCATGATTAATAAAAACCTCTGAGCCTTCCGGGATGCCTAATTGTTCATAGACTTGCTCACTTAGGCCTAATTCATCGATATCAGTAATAGAAGCATCATCAACGACGTTGAGCACAGCGATAACGGGTTGAGTGCTATTAGCTGTGTGGATTTCTATTTTACTCAACGCCTGAAAGCCTTCGCTACGATAAAGTCCACAGTTCCGGTGTAAATAAGCGACGTTTTCTTTGTAGGTATCGATGGCGACACACTTTAATTTAAGGGAGGGGATGGAAGTGGGTAGTTCCGACGTATCAATCATGCTGGACTCGAGCTAGTAACTTAGTTGAAGCTTAATTGTTCATAACAGAGTCGGTCAATCTGATTTATCTGTATAACTGATCTATATCAGGTTTAGCAGAATAAGTAGGCGATGGGCTTTCATTTTTGAAGATTTAAAGGCAGTTTCTATTGCTGGACAGCTAAAATTTAAGGCCAGAGGCTGTATGCCGGGAAAACCATCCATACTAAATAGAGTGGATCCTGAAAGCATTGAGCTGAAACAAAAAAGCCCCTTCGAAAAGGGGCTTTTAATGTATGGCGGAGAGTCAGGGATTCGAACCCTGGGTGGTCGTTAAACCACGCCGGTTTTCAAGACCGGTACATTCAACCGCTCTGTCAACTCTCCAGAGAGGCGAAATAATACAGATAATGGTTCGGTAACACAACCGTAAAAATAAAATTATTTGAAGATAAATAATATCTATTGCCATTTAGAACTTATCGGGTAGGATAGGTGTCATTAATGTAAGCTTTTCATCAACTGGAAAAAAACACGGAGAAAACTGATGAATTATAACGCTGAATCAACTGTTGTTCGTTCGCAGCAGTCTGCGGTTCAAACCAATAAACTATTACGCAATACCTATAGTTTATTAGCCATGACACTATTATTTAGTGCTATGACTGCTGGAGTATCAATGGCACTCAACTTGCCACATCCTGGCATCATCATTACTTTGGTTGGGTATTTTGGATTACTTTTCTTAACTACTAAACTTCGTAACAGTGCTTGGGGCATCGTATCTGTTTTTGCTCTGACAGGTTTTATGGGCTTAACGCTAGGTCCGATTATCAATGCCTACTTAGGTTTACCTAATGGTCCACAAATTGTGATGCAAGCTCTTGGTGGTACAGGCATTATCTTTATCGCTTTATCGGCGTATGCTGTAAAAAGTGAAAAAGACTTCAGCTTTATGGGCGGCTTCTTATTCGTCGGTATTCTGGTTGCTTTTCTAGCCAGCTTAGCCGCATTCTTCTTTGAAATGCCAGGTCTGTCCCTAGCTGTGTCAGCGATGTTTGTATTATTGATGGCAGGTCTGATTCTTTTCGAAACAAGCCAAATCGTTAATGGTGGTGAAACCAACTACATCATGGCGACCATCACACTGTATGTCAGTATCTACAACTTGTTTGTTAGCTTGCTGCAATTAATTGGTGCCTTCTCTGGCGATGACTAATTGAACTATCTGGTTCATTTACTTTCTAATAAACCCCGCACTGCGGGGTTTATTTTTATGGTGGAATGGTGAAGAAAAATCTGGCTAATTGGGATCGTTGGTGTCGAATTATTATCGGCACAGTTATAATAGCCTACGCCATCTATGACAGTAATTGGTGGTGGCTGTTGGGAGTTGGTTTATTAATAAACGCATTCACTGGTCGTTGTCTTGCTTACGGGGTGTTTGGATTATCTACATGTCAAACATCATGTCAGGTCGATAAAGAGAGCAAAAAGAGTAAATAAACAGCATGGCTAAATTACCCACACAATTGATTGATCGCTTTGGACGTAAGGTGACGTATGTGCGTATGTCTATTACGGACAGATGTGACTTTCGCTGTGTGTATTGCATGGATGAAGAAATGACTTTCATGCCTCGACAACAATTACTTAGCCTAGAAGAAATCGTTTTTCTGTTGCGCGCTTTCTGTGAACTCGGTGTGGAAAAAGTACGTATTACCGGTGGTGAACCGCTGGTAAGACGTGATGTGGATTGGCTCTTTAATGAACTAGGTCAGCTTAAAGCTTCGACCTCGCTTAAAGAGCTGACATTAACCACCAATGGCTCCAAGCTGGAAAAGTATGCCCAGACCTTAGCCGATTCGGGCTTAGATCGTATCAATATCAGTCTGGACTCTTTAAATGCTGAAAAATTTAAGGCATTAACAAGAACTGGTGATCTGGACACGGTTCTGACGGGCATCGCCGCAGCAAAAAAAGCCAACTTCAAACGTATTAAATTAAACGCGGTCATCATGAAAGGGCGCAATGAAGATGAAATCATTGATTTAGCCCAGTTTGCTATTGATAACGATCTGGATATTTCCTACATTGAAGAAATGCCTTTAGGCCATGTCTCGCATGCTCGTGAAGAAAGTTATTGTTCCAGCGATGAGGTATTAGCCACGTTAAAAACCGTATTCGATTTACAAGCCAGTATCGCTTCTACTGGCGGTCCATCACGTTATTATCAGGTAGCTGGCACGACAAGCAAAATTGGTTTTATCTCACCACACAGTCATAACTTCTGTGATAGCTGTAATCGTGTCAGGGTGACGACAGAAGGTCGTTTGCTACTGTGTTTGGGGCAGGAGCACTCGATGGATTTACGTGAAGTCATACGGCGGTATCCTGGCGATATGCAGGCATTGAAACAGGCGATTGTGGATTCCATGGACATTAAACCGAAAGGTCATGATTTTGATATCAAGGCTCAGCCAATTATTTTTCGGCACATGAGCGTCACGGGCGGGTAGTCTTAATCTTCAGATCGCTCTAATTGTTTAGCTGAGTTCCATAGACTATCTAACTCTTCCAGCGAAAAATCTTCAAATTGTTTACCCTGAGCTGTAACCGCTGTTTCCACATAATTAAAGCGTCGGTAAAACTTGGTGTTGCTACTGTTGAGTGCTTCTGCAGGATCAATATCCAAATGTCTTGCCAGGTTACAGCAGGCAAATAAGATGTCACCTAGTTCAGCTAAAAGCACTGATTTGTCAGAATGATGTTTGATTTCCTGACCTAGCTCATCAATTTCTTCATGGATTTTGTCTAATACGCCATCAGGACTGGGCCAGTCAAACCCGACTTCAGCGGCTCTTTTTTGCATTTCTATCGCTAATTTAAAGACATCTTTCTGTGTTTTTTTAATTGAGCTAAGTATGAAGTCTTGGTCTGACATAACTATCAAGACTCACGGGTAAATTTGATGATATTACGACGATCACGTTTACTGGGCCGACCTTTCTGTTGTCGGAAACCCAGCGGTTCGTTTTTTATTTGTTCACGCAATAATTCGCGTTTATCACGGCTTTGAGGTGTTTCTTCATAAAGCTGTTCCGCTTCGGAAGCGGGGCGACGTTGCAGATTTAACCCCTGAATAATCACTTCAAATTCGTAGGGTGGTTTGGAAATGGTCAGCGTGTCTTCAATGCGAACTGTTCGACTGGGTTTTACACGTTGTCCATTGACGTGGACTTTGCCACCTGAGATGGCTTCAACGGCGAGACCACGCGTTTTATAAAAACGCGCGGCCCATAACCATTTATCTAATCGCTGAGATTCAGAACGAGAGTCCTGTTGTGCCATCAAGCCTTACCTTGCAGTTGTAACAGGATAGACTCATTTTCCAGAGTGGAGGTGTCTTGCGTGATTTCTTCACCTTTGGCAATAGTACGAAGTAAACGACGCATGATTTTACCTGAGCGGGTCTTAGGTAAATTATCTGAATAACGAATATCATCTGGTTTAGCGATAGGGCCAATTTGTTCACCGACCCAATTACGCAGTTCTTTTGTCAGCTCTTTATCCTCACCACCTTCAGGGCGATCTCCTTTTAACACAACGTAGGCAAATACAGCTTCACCTTTCACATCATGAGGACGACCAACTACGGCAGCTTCTGCCACACGCGGATGAGCAACAAGGGCAGATTCAATTTCCATGGTACCCAGGCGGTGACCAGATACATTCAGTACGTCATCAATACGGCCCATGATCCAGAAAAAGCCGTTATTATCTCGTCTGGCGCTATCACCGGCTAAGTAATACTTACCACCGAAATAAGGCCAGTAGGTATCTTTATAGCGCTGATCATCGCCCCAGATGGTTTGAATCATCGATGGCCATGGTTTACGGATCACCAGATAGCCACCCTGATTGGCAGTGGTAATTTCTTCGCCTTCATCATTGACGATAGCGGCATCAATACCTGGAAGAGGACGAGTACAAGAGCCTGGTTTTGCATGAGTGACACCTGGTATAGGTGCAATCATATGCGCGCCGGTTTCTGTCTGCCACCAGGTATCAACAATCGGGCAACGCCCTTGACCAATAACGTTGTAATACCACATCCAGGCTTCAGGATTGATGGGTTCGCCGACCGTACCCAATAAGCGTAGTTTTGATAAATCATAGCTGTTTGGAATGTCATCACCCACTTTCATTAATGCACGAATGGCGGTGGGGGCTGTATAGAAAATAGTGACGCCATGACGCTGGCAGATATCCCAGAAACGACCGGCATCAGGTACTGTCGGTACGCCTTCGTAGATAACCTGTGTGGCGCCGGTGGCAAGCGGGCCATAGGCGACATAGGTGTGGCCGGTAATCCAGCCCACATCTGCCGTACACCAGAAAACATCAGAGTCCTGGATATCAAAGACCCAGCGCATCGTGGTGATCGCATTTAATAGGTAACCACCACAGCTATGTTGAATGCCTTTAGGTTTACCCGTAGAACCTGACGTGTAGAGAAGAAATAAAGGATCTGCGGCATCCATCCATTCGGGTTCACATTCATCAGACTGATCTGCCGTGGCATCAGACCACCAGATATCTCTGCCTGCTTGCATGGAAACGTCATGTTTTGTTCTTTGGTAGACAATGACTTTTTCAACAGTGTCACAGCCTGATGCTAAGGCTTGATCGGCTGTTTTTTTCAGTTCAACTGTTTTGCCACCACGGAAACCACCATCCGCTGTGATGACCAATTTCGCTTGGGTATCTTCGATGCGGTCTTTTAATGATGACGCAGAAAAGCCACCGAACACCACGGAGTGAATGGCGCCAATACGTGCGCAAGCCTGCATAGCGATAACAGCTTCGGTGATCATTGGCATGTAGATAATGACGCGGTCACCTTTACCAATACCTTGTGCTTTCAATGCATTGGCAAAGATGCTCACGCGACGGTGGAGTTCGCGATAACTGATATGTTCTACATCACCTTTTTCTCCCTCAAAAATAACCGCCGTTTTTTCAGCATTTTTTTCAAGCTGACGATCAAGGCAGTTATAGGAAACATTAAGTTTGCCATCGGCAAACCAGCGGTAATGAGGTGCATTACTGTCGTCGAGTGTTTGAGTAAAAGCTTGTTTCCAATCAATTTCCTGTCTTGCTATGTCAGCCCAGAAGGTTTCATGATCCTGTTCCGCTTTTTTGTATAACGCATCAAGTTGTTCTGAAAGTAATGATGCCGTTTTTAGAAAGGCTTCACTGGGTGGAAACTGACGGTCTTCATGTAAGGTTGATTCGATATTATCTTGAGCCATATGCGACACCTTTATAAGTATTCTTTAGCTAAATTAACACAATACAATGATTATCAATGTGTGTTAAGCAGACATAAAAAACTCTCCCTCAATATTTATCGAGGGAGAGCTTTTGGGAGTGGTAAGGCTTCTAGAAGAAACCGAGCGGGCTGGTGCTGTAGCTAACCAACAAGTTTTTCGTTTGTTGATAATGCTCAAGCACCATTTTGTGGGTTTCACGACCAACGCCAGATTTTTTATAACCACCGAATGCCGCGTGAGCAGGGTACATGTGGTAGCAGTTTGTCCATACACGACCCGCCTGGATGCCACGTCCCATGCGGTAAGCCAGATTCATATCTCGGGTCCATAAACCTGCACCAAGACCAAACTCTGTATCGTTAGCGATTTCTAGTGCTTCTGCTTCATCTTTGAATGTGGTCACAGAGACGACCGGGCCAAAGATTTCTTCCTGGAAGATGCGCATCTTGTTGTGGCCTTTCATCAAGGTAGGCTGAATGTAGTAGCCATTTTCAAATTCGGCACCCAGTTGCTCTACAGCGCCACCCATTAATACTTCAGCGCCTTCCTGACGACCAATATCTACATAGCTCAGAATCTTATCAAATTGCATTTGTGAAGCCTGAGCACCGACCTGAACTTCAGTATCTAATGGATTACCACGCTTAATTTTCTTAGCACGATCCATAACAATCTTGATGAAATCGTCATAGATGCTTTCTTGAATAACAGCACGAGATGGGCATGTGCAGACTTCACCCTGGTTAAAGAAGGCCAGTACTAAACCTTCAGCACACTTATTAATGTAGTCTTCTTCTTGCTGCATAATATCTTCAAAGAAGATGTTCGGTGATTTACCACCTAATTCAGTTGTTGATGGGATAATGTTTTCCGCTGCACGTTTCATGATATGCGAGCCAACTGGTGTTGAACCTGTGAAGGCAATTTTGGCAATACGTGTGCTTGAGGCTAATGCTTCACCAGCAACGCGGCCCATACCGTTAACGATATTCAGTACGCCTGGCGGTAATAAATCACCAATGACTTCCATCAATTTAAGAATGGAAACAGGGGTTGATTCTGCTGGTTTCATGACGATGCAGTTGCCAGCAGCTAAAGCTGGCGCCAGTTTCCATGCAGCCATTAACAATGGGAAGTTCCAGGGAATAATTTGACCAACTACACCCAGTGGTTCATGGAAGTGATAGGCCACGGTAGTTTCGTCGATTTCCCCCATGGTGCCTTCTTGAGCACGAATACAGCCAGCAAAATAACGGAAGTGATCAGCGGCGAGTGGAATATCGGCATTTAATGTTTCACGGACTGCTTTGCCGTTGTCCCAAGTTTCAGCCACGGCCAGCATTTCAAGGTTTTCTTCGATGCGATCGGCGATTTTTAACAGAATGTTGGAACGTTGTTGAACAGACGTTTTTCCCCAGGCATCTTTTGCTGCATGCGCAGCATCTAATGCCAAATCAATATCTTCTGCAGTCGATTCTGGAATCTCACAGATCACTTCACCTGTTACAGGTGTGGTATTTGTAAAATATTGACCTTTTACGGGCGCAACCCATTTGCCCCCAATAAAGTTTTCATAACGCGATTCAAAACTGACGACAGCGCCTTCAGTACCGGGTTTTGCATAGATCATAGTCTTTCTCTCTTTGCTTATGGTTATAGTATGAACATAAAGATGCAGGATAATTCCATGACTGGCAAGTGTGTTTGACTGAAAATCTCAATCACTTGACTGAGAGTCCAGAACCATTCCAAAAATATTTTGTAATTTGGTATAAGATATCCCAATGAAAATTGAGAAACTCTCGCTGGTAAAACGGCGTGAAAAACGACAATTATTGACGGAAAATAAAGTTCAGTTCGCTGGCCCGGAGTCAGAACTGAGCATTTATGACACGTATCGCGCAGCCAGCAGAGTGGGCCTTGAAGCACAACAATTACTCTACTGTGGCATGGTGAGTGGACGCAAAGTCATGCATAGTCCGCACAATAACGATGGCGAACTTTTTCTTCCGCATGAATCTTATGTTGTCCCGCCCGGTGAACACGTAGAAATTGATTTTCCTGATGCCAATGAGACTGCACCAACCACCTGTCTGACCATTGAAATATCCAAAGACAGAATTGAACGATTGTCCGAACGGATGCGTGATCTTATTGTGCTGGATGCCCCGAATCACGAATGGGAATATCAACCTAAAATTATCCATAAGCATCACACAGGTGATACCCAGTATTTGCTGGAAAAAATGGTTTCCTTATATACACGTAACGATCCAGACAAAGAAATCATGTTGGATCTGAGTGTGACAGAGTTAGTGATCAGACTGCTCAGGGAACAAGGACGTGATGTTTTATTAAGTTATTGTCAACAATCCCCAGATGCTACAGGTGTCACCGCAGCGATTCACTATCTTGAGCAAAATATCGCCAATCCACTGGATGTTGACCAGCTATGCCGTAAAGCGTGTATGAGTCGCAGCCGTTTATACGTTGAGTTTAAAAAGCAGTTGGGTTGTACGCCGGGTGAGTTTCAACAACAAATTCGTTTAAAAGCCGCTGCTGAGGCAATTCAGTCCGGCAAAAGTGTGACCGATGCCTGTTATAGTTTTGGTTTTAGTGACCTGAGCCACTTTAGTCGTCGATTCACTGGTTTCTTCGGTTGCGCACCAAGTGTTTACCGTCAAAAATTTATCCAAAATAAATAAAACACCTCTTTGTTAGTGAATGGCAAGCAATTATTGCTGTCATAATAGTTGTCCATCATTTTTACTTCCAGCACGAGATTACTTTGCCTGCAATAGCCTTTATTCACAGACTATTCTTTATTTTCTTACTGTTCTTCAGTTCAGTACTTCTTGCTGATCCCATTAAATTAACTGTAAAAATCAATGGTGTGGATGCTTCAATGGGAAAGACCCTGCTCAACGGGCTCTCTATCGAAAAACAAAAAGAAAGTGAACGCCTGAATAAACGTTATCTGGAAAAATTACATAAATCGGCACCTGAAGAATTACGCACGATGTTAACTGTCTTTGGTTATTACCAGCCAGAAATCAGCAGTGAACTCTCGCTCGATAAAGACAATTGGCAAGCTACTTACACCATCGATTTAGGTGAACCGGTTAAGCTGGCATTGGTTGACATCGCGTTTAATGGCGAAGCTGCAGAGGATGCAGAGTTTATAAAACTAAAGAAAGCGTTCCCACTTCAAAAAGATCAGCAACTCAATCACCAACAGTACGAAGCCGCGAAAAAATCAATATTAACCTTGGCTATGAGCCGGGGCTATTTTGATGGAAAGTTGACCCAAGCATCAGTTGAAGTCGATGTACCAAATCATATCGCCAATGTTTATCTGCATTATGACTCTGGTGTGCGTTATCGCTTTGGTAAGACCTTATTCCCGGATACCGTTGTTGGCGACCCATTATTAGACAGGTTATTACCTTATAAGGAAGGTGAACCCTATTTGGATAACAAAGCATTAACACTGAGAAAAAATCTCAGTAATAGTGGTTACTTTGATTCTGTGTCAGTTCGTACCCAGCGCGCTGAAAGACAAGATGGGCAAGTACCCATCGATATCTCATTGGAAGAAAAACCAAAACAATTGTATACGGCTGGTCTTGGTTATGGCACTGATACTGGAGCAAGATTAAGTCTTGGCTGGGAAAATCGTTATGTGAATAAACGTGGACACCGATTACAAGCCGATGCACGTTTATCCCAAGTCACCAATACACTAAGTGCCGATTATGTGATGCCATTCTGGAGTGAAACGATTAATACCGTTGGCTTCAATACAGAATATAAACAGCAAGATACCGACACCAGTGAAAGTGAATCCTTTGCGGTAGGTAGCTACTATAAACGTGAAAGATGGGGCTGGGATGAAACCGGCTCAATTAAATTCTTACAAGAAGATTTTGATATTTCCGATGAAAGTGAGTCAACTTTTTTACTTATTCCCGGCATATCCTGGAGCCGTACCTGGGCTGACAATACCATTTATACAAAACATGGTGCGCGTTTATCCCTGACACTCTCTGGTGCATCTGAATCATTATTATCTGATATTACCTTTGGTCAGATTGTGGTCAGAGGCAAACTGATTCAGGCTTTTGGTGAGAACAGTCGCTTTATCACCCGGGGCTCAATTGGGGCAACCGAAGTGAGTGACTTTGAACGATTACCCAGCTCTCTACGTTTCTTTACTGGCGGTGACAACAGTATCAGAGGGTTCGATTACCAGTCACTGGGGCCTGAGAATTCAGAAGGTGATGTGGTTGGTGGACGCTATCTGGCTGTGGGTAGTGTCGAACTTGAGCATATGTTTCTAAAGGATTGGGGGGCGGCTGTTTTTTCTGATTTTGGGAATGCGTTTAATAGTTTTAGTGATCCCATTGAATATAGTGTGGGTGTCGGTATTCGCTGGCGCTCCCCAGTAGGATTGATTCGGGTTGATTTGGCGAAAGGCCTGTCAGAGAAAGATGAACCGATTGCTCTGCATATTGTGATTGGGCCGGATTTATAATCATGCGCAAGAAAATTGTTTTCGCCATCATGTTTGTCTTTGTGGCTTTCCTTGCCGGGATGGTCTGGTTGCTCACCACCCAATCGGGTCTGAATACTACACTCAATATCGTTAACAAAATGGTTCCGGCTTTAAAAGTGGGTGAAGCCAAAGGCGAATTATTTGGCGAGCTTGTTTTGTCAGATATTGAGTATCAGCCAGAACAGGCAACAGCTATTGCTATTGAACAACTGCAATTTAGTTGGAGGCCTGCTGAATTAGTTAAGCGCCATTTACATATCCAACGATTAGCTGTCCAGGGGATAACGATAAGCCCGGTTGAGCAGGTTGACAAAGCCAGTGATGTAAATGCTGAGATTAACTTACCGGATATTGCCTTACCAGTTCGAATCACGCTGGACCAACTTATCATCCGAGATGTGACGTTAGATAATGCCTCAGCAAAAACGACCTTAGTTGAAGAGGCTCAACTCAAGGCGGAAACGATATCTGATGAACTGGTGATACAGACCTTATCTCTATCGCAGCAAGATGTGCAGTTCCAGCTTGATGGTCGTATTGGCTTAACAGAGCAGCATGCTGTTAGTTTGAATTACCATGTCGATTTGTTGAAGGTTTTTCCTGAAAAATTGACGATAAACGGTCAAATAACGGGTAACCAACAGCAACTTGTACTGACTCAAGAGATTCAGCAACCACTCAAATCAGAACAAACACTGGTCGTTAATGATCTCACCTCTTCTCTGAGCTGGACTTTGACAACATCAGCACAAGCCATTGATGTCAGTAAGTTGGTGCCTGAACAGGAATTGCAGCTTGATAATGTCAAGCTACACGCTGAAGGTACGCTGACAAGGCTGAAAAGTTCGCTGCAAGCGACGGTGAAACGAGCGGATATACCGGCTATCAATATTGATGTGAATGCTGACAGTGAAGATATGGCTGAATGGCATATTCAAGCAAAAGCACAGCCAGATAACGAAAAAATAATCACGCTATCAGGTAAGGTCAACACGGACACCCCTGAAATAGCCTTTGATCTCAAGGCCGTATGGCAGCAATTACAGTGGCCATTACAAGGGGATAAGGTTGTAGTCAAAAGCGAGCATGGAGAAGTCAATCTTACAGGGTCAATAAAGGATTATCAGGCCAGTATTAACACTGTAGTGACCTATGAAAATGAACCTTTAACACTGACGGCTCAGTTGCAGGGTGATGACACATCCGCCTCGCTCAAGCAACTGAATATTAACGGCTTTGACGGTAAGATCACTACTCACGGCCAAGTTGACTGGTCATCAAGCCCGATAAATTATGAGCTCGCTGCAAATTGGCAGCATTTAAGACTGCCAGCATCATTATCTGAAGTGGCCGTTTATATAAAACAAGGCCAGTTAAACTTGTTAGGCAATACCAACACAATGACGTTACGCTCAGAAACCGATCTAACGGTGAATGATGTCGCGATGACAATCAATGCCAACGGTGATGGCAAAACAGATATTGGTTTTGAGCAAAGTCAGTTACATATTCAATTAGGTAAAGGCGAAATTGATTATCAGGGCAGACTCGCCTGGGCTGGTGAATCACTAGTGGATGGTCATTTGACGGTAAATCAATTTAATCCGGGCATTATTTTGCCAGAATGGCCTGGATCGTTATCTGGTCAGGCACCACTTACCGTCAGTCAAACAGATAATCAGCTGAATGTGGTACTGGATACTTTAAAATTATCAGGTTCTTTAAGACAGAAACCTTTGGCTATTGAGGCAAAACTCAGCTCTAAGGCCAACGATGTGTTGATTGATCATTTTTCTGCGAGATCGGCAGAATCCTCACTTTCAGTGAAAGGAAAGCTTCAGCAAGATCAGATGAACGTTAACTGGACACTGAACTCACCTGACTTACAAGATTTTTACCCGACCCTTAAAGGACGTCTTAATGGCTCAGGCAGTTTGACAGGCAGTCTTGAGCAACCACGTATTCTTGCTAATGTTGACGGAAAGTCGTTAGCTTTTGATACGACAAAAGTCGAAGCTATTAATGGGGATATTGACTTCACTTTGCAAGCGAATGCCAATATTGATAGCCGCGTTACGCTCACAGGACTGACCTTATCAGAGCTGTTGATTGATCGGGTTGATCTTGATGTCACGGGGAAACAGCAATCACATCAGATACAACTGAACCTGGCATCGAAAGCGATAAATATTGATGTCGTTGCTGATGGGCAGCTAAATCAATCCATTTGGACAGGACAATTCCGCCAGTTTGACTTTGGTAATGACCAGGCAGGTGTTTGGCATCTGACTCAACAAGACAAGTTAATGCTGAATGCGAAACAGCAAAATATTCCTCGTCATTGCTGGCAGTCTGAGAAAGGCAATTTATGCGCTGCAGCCAGTCACTCTCAGGATCAATGGCAAACCTCAGGTGACTTTGCAGAATTACCATTGAGTCTATTTGAACAATTTTCTGCTGAGTTAGAGCAAATAAAAGGCCAGCTTAAAGGGCAGTTTACACTCGCAGGAGATAACCATAATGTAATAACCGGGGATGGCAAAATTCAGCTGGAAAATGCCTCTGTTCAACTGAATCAGTCTGAGCTCAATCAGAAACAAGCTATTGTATTGAACAATACTTTTATTGAGTATCAATTAGATAAAACACATACCACAGCAACACTTAATCTGGAGCCGCAAATCGATGGGGTGTCCGCTATCAAGGCACAAGTTGAAACGGCAAGTATCGATGTTTTAATGGCTGATGCCAGCCAGGCGGCTTTAACAGGTGAAGTTAGAACGAATATTGAAAGCCTGGCTGCTCTGCAATTAACGCATCCGGCGATAGAAGGGCTTAAGGGAAAGTTTAAGCTCAATATCGATATCGGCGGCACCATTGCTCAGCCTGAAATTTTAGGTAAGGCACAGTTAGAACAGGGTGAGGTCAGTATTATTGATGCCGGCATCCTATTAAAGAATATTCAGGCTGAGATTAACGGTAATCTGAATAAGGTGGATATGACATTAACGGCTGATTCAGGTGAAGGTAAACTGAATGCTACCGGTAGCTATGCGTTAAATGAAACCGGTTGGGAGCTCAAGGCGAACGTCAGTGGTAAGCAACTGGAAGTGATGAATACACCTGAAGCGTTAGTCATTGCTGAACCGGATATGACTATTCTGGTTACCCCCGAGCTGACCAAGGTTACCGGTAAAGTGGTTATTCCAAGAGCATTAATTGAACCCACCCGGTTTAATTCATCAGTGAGCCCGAGTGCGGATGTCCGTATTATTTCAAATAACACCACAGAAGAGCAGCCCGAATCACAAACGCAAGTCGATTTAACCGTCAGCCTTGGCGATAAAGTACAGATAAAAGCATTGGGCTTCCAGGGACGATTGACAGGGGATTTACATGTATCTGGTAACCCTAATGATGTATTGCTAGGGAATGGTCAGATCACGATCAAAGACGGCAGTTATGTTGCTTATGGTCAGTTATTAAAAGTAGATAATGGCAAAATTCGCTTTTCTGGTCCCATTGATAACCCTGAACTGGATATTAAAGCCGTCAGGCACGGAAAAGAGGTCACCGCTGGTTTATACATTGAGGGTAATGTCAGCTCACCTCAGGCGACCTTGTTCTCTGACCCAGATATGAGTCAGGATAATATTTTATCGTATTTGATTTTGGGCAAACCCATAGAACAAGCAAGTGCAACCGATGCCGCCTTACTCGCTTCCGCAGCAACGGGTATTGGCCTGCAAAATGGGGCGATGATAGGGGATGATATTGCCAATACCTTTGGTCTGGATGAGTTTTCTATTACTGGCGACAGCAAGGAAAATGCGGCGCTGACCATTGGTAAGTATTTATCACCAAAACTTTATCTGAGTTACGGTATTGGCGTGTTCGATTCCGTCAGTAGTGTCGAGCTGCGTTATCAACTTAGTAAAATCTGGTCGTTAAAAGCCGAGTCAGGCACGGAGAGTGGGGTAGATTTACTTTATACCTATGAACCTAAAAAAGACTAGAGACAAAAAAGCCCCGGTTATCGGGGCTTTTTTTGCGTATGAGGTCTTGGAGCATCAATCCTGATGCCTAGAACAACGCCTTAATATCAGACGAATCAGATACGGTTTTTCTCTCTGATTTCGTCCAGAGTTTTACAGTCAATGCATAGCGTTGCTGTAGGACGGGCTTCTAAACGACGAATGCCAATTTCAGTACCGCAAGATTCGCAATAACCGTAATCACCTTTGTCCAAATCAACCAGCGACTCATCAATCTTCTTGATTAATTTACGTTCACGGTCACGCGTGCGAAGTTCAAGCGTGAACTCTTCTTCCTGAGTAGCACGATCATTCGGGTCAGGGAAGTTGGCTGCTTCATCCTGCATATGATGAACCGTACGGTCGACCTCAGCACGAAGCTGTGCTCTCCAGTTTTCTAAAATATGGCGAAAATGCTCAATCTGAGCGTCGTTCATATACTCTTCGCCTGCTTTCTCCTGATAAGGAGCAATCTTAGTGTCGACTTGAGTGTTTTCCATCTTGAAACCTCATACTTTCTAAAACCAAGGGCGAATCTATACCAGATGCGCCCAGCTTGTGCAAAATTAAAATCAACGTCGATTTACAGGTGTGCTGATAATTGATTATTAAACAATAAAAAATTATTACTTTTTCTGTTCGTTTCGACATCAGTCTGATTAAAAACCAGAGAGCATGGCACTGAAACGCGCACCTGTCTATCTTTTTCAACAGTTGATTAGTACGCCTATGTATGTGCATTGGCAAGCCTTTTCAATAGCTGCTGTTAAAGCATCTGGATTTGTTAAACTAGCCGCCTGTTATTTCACCTTAAAACTCAAACGGATACGGCATGACCAAAAAAGTCGCCAGTCGCGCAAACGCTATTTCTCCTTTCCATGTTATGGATATTTTGGCTCAGGCTAAACAGCTAGAAGCGGCGGGGCAGAATATCATTCATATGGAAGTCGGTGAGCCTGATTTTGAAACACCTCAACCGATTATCGAAGCTGGAATGAATGCTTTAAAGCAAGGCAAAACACATTACACCCCCGCATGTGGTTTACCTGAATTAAGAGAAGCGATTGCTGGCTGGTATGAACAGCAGTATCAGGTAAAGGTAAACGCTGAGCGTATTATTGTTACGCCAGGCGCGTCTGGCGCATTACTTCTAGTGATGGGGGCGTTACTCGAGAAACAGAAGCAGGTCTTGTTGGCGGATCCCGGTTATCCCTGCAATAAACACTTTGCCAGATTTGTTGAAGGACGCGTCAACAGTATTCCTGTTGATGCAAATCACCAATATCAACTTACGGCTCAGCATATTGAACAATATTGGGATGATAACACGGCGATGGCTTTAGTCGCTTCGCCATCTAACCCAACCGGTACGGTATTAACTCAACAAGAACTTAGTGGATTAGCAGCGGCGGTAGCCAAAAAATCCGGGCATCTGGTGGTGGATGAAATCTATCATGGTCTCACTTACGATGGTTTTCATGCCCCGACTGCATTATCAGTGAGTGATCAAGTCTTCGTGGTGAACAGCTTTTCCAAATTCTTTGGCATGACTGGATGGCGCCTGGGTTGGTTAGTGGTGCCGGAAGGGTACACAGAGGTGATGGATAAGTTAGCCCAGAACTTGTTTCTTGCACCCGCTACCATGTCGCAATATGCTGCACTGGCGGCTTTCCAGACTGATACTTTATCGATACTGGAACAGCGTCGCCAGGCTTTCGAGCGACGCCGTAATACCTTGCTGCCATTATTAAAAGATATTGGCTTCTCCATACCCGTCACACCGCAGGGGGCTTTTTATCTTTACGCAGATTGTTCAGTACTACTGAGTGAGCAGATACCCGATAGTATGGCCTTATCTCGGTTCCTGCTTAAACAAGCTGGTGTGGCTATCACACCAGGCTTAGATTTTGGGCATTATCAAGCAGAGTCACATTGCCGTTTTGCCTATACACGAGACGAGTCTTTGCTGGTAGCAGCGGCTGAACGCATTAAACGCGTCATGATTGGATAAATCAAATAAGGCTTGTTTAGCAAACACTAATATGGAATAGTCAAAAGAGGGTCAAACATCGATGACTCCATATTTATTTCCAATTTGGATGGGCAGGCATGGCCGCGGTGATTCACCAACAATTACGCTTTGTTATTGATGAGATTGATAAAGCGATAGAAAGTCATCAGAAATGGTACCAAGATCTTTTACGAGTCTTAGTGTCTCGCGTGCCACCTGATGAAAAAGATCTAAGAAACGATGCTTATAAATTGTGTGAGTTTGGAGAGTGGTTCTACACTTCTCATGTCGAGCTGATTCAGGACCATCCCACCTTTGTGTCGTTAGGGCATGCCCATGAGAATATGCATAAAAGCGCTAAACAACTTATCGAACTTGTTGTGTCTGAACAAGCGATACCAGTCACTATGTTTGATGAATTTAACCATGACCTGGAAAAAATGCGCACACAATTCCAAGCATTACGTCATGAATTCGCCAACTTGGTACAAAACTTAGATCCTTTAACGGGGGCTCAGACCCGTGCCGGTATGCAGGCTGAGTTAAATAAAGAACATGCTATGGCAAAGCGAAGCCTGCAACCCAGTGCATTGGCTATGCTTGATCTGGACCATTTTAAGCAGGTGAATGATAACTATGGTCACTCCGTGGGCGATGACGTATTAATTAAAACAGTAGCGTGTTTACAGCAGGTATTGCGACCTTACGATCAGCTTTATCGCTATGGTGGCGAAGAGTTCCTGATTTGCATGCCTAATACTACATTAGAACAAGCTGAACGGGTTGCCGAGCGCATTCGCAGCATGATTGCACAACAGCAAATTATTTACGATAAAGAAGGTAACACATTACAGGTTACGGCCTCGATTGGTGTGACATCCCTTGATCCTGCCTATAGTGTTGACGATGCGATAAACAAAGTTGATGAGGCCATGTACCAGGCGAAAACCGCTGGCCGCAACCTGGTGAAGGTTCGTTAGCTACAGTTGGCCGTTTACTGAAACGTCCATGCCAGGATGCGTGTGATTTTGTTACCTTGATGCATGTCTATTTGCTTTATGTCTGAGGCGCCCAGTTTTTTGATTAACTTGATTGATGGGGTCAGGTTTTCAATTTTTGACACTAGACTGGTAAACCAGCGACATTGTTCAGCAAACACCTGACTCTCACGAATCATCTTTTTGAGAAACAATTTCTCACCGCCATTGCACCATAATTCTGCTGCTGAACCACCAAAACTCAGTGAGTTTGTATTGGTTTTCAGCTTCAAATTATGTTGTTTCTGTTGATGCGCTTTTGATGCTTCCTCAGCAGAGGCATGGAAAGGTGGGTTACATACGCTGACATCGAACATCTCACCTTGATTGATAATGCCTTCAAATATCTGATGTGGGTTTGGCTGATGACGAAGTGTTACAAGCCTCCCTAAGGTTTTGTTTTTATTGAGTATGGTAGCGACATTATTCAGAGAGGTCTGATTGATATCACTTCCCACACATTGCCAACCATAACAGTGACTGGCTAGCAGTGAATAAATGCCACTGGCGCCAATACCGATATCCAGCATGCGGATATTGTTATTTTGGTCTGAAACGCCTAATAAATCGGCAATGTGATGGATGTAGTCAACACGCCCTGGAATCGGTGGGCAGAGAGCTCCTTCGGGGATATCCCAGCCTTGGATTTGATAATGGTATGTCAATAAAGCTGCATTTAAGTGCTTGACGGCTTCAGCATGGCTATAGTCGATAGACAGATTGCCAAAAGCATTGTTAAAAACAAATGGTGTTAATGTTGGGTTGCTCGCTATCAAGCTCGGAAAGTCATACCCCTGATTATGATGATTTCTTGGGTGTAAACGTTTGTGAGGTGAACGTTCAGCCGTTTTTTGATGGGAATTGGGTGATGACACGGAGAACGTACTCAGTTTGAAGAGGTGCCATTATAAGTCTTGGGAGGTGGTAGAGGAAATGAATCTTCTCAACCTGACCGTGAGATCAGGTTGAGATAGATCAATCAAGACTGTTTTTATGCTTTTTCCAGTGCTTGAGCAATGTCGGCAATAATATCGTCAATATGCTCAATACCCACCGAAATCCGCACTAAGTCTTCTGATACGCCTGCGGTTGCCAGCTCTTCCGGACTTAATTGTCGATGTGTAGTGGTTGCGGGGTGGCAGGCCAGTGATTTTGCATCACCAATATTGACCAAGCGTAAAATCATCTGCAAAGCATCAATAAAGCGGGCACCCGCTTCTTTGCCTCCGGTGATGCCAAAGCTGAGAATACCTGAAGCCTGACCTTTGGTAATTTTCTGGCAGACCGCATGATAGGGGCTGTTTTCTAAAGCCGCGTAATTGACCCATTCCACTTTAGGGTGCTGTTGTAAATAGTTAGCCACTTTCAATGCATTCTCACAGTGACGTTCCATACGCAAGCCTAAGGTTTCCAGACCTTGCATTAATAAAAATGCACTGTGAGGAGACAAGGCTGAACCCGTATTACGCAGAGGAATAACACGACAACGACCAATATAGGCGGCAGGTCCTAACGCCTCCGTGTAGATCACGCCATGGTAGGAAGGATCCGGTTCGTTTAGCATCGGGAAACGTTCTTTATTGGCTACCCAGTCAAAGCGGCCTGAATCGACAATCATGCCGCCAACCGTTGTGCCATGACCGCCGATATATTTCGTTAATGAATGCACCACGATATCCGCACCATGGTCAAAGACACGACATAGGTAAGGTGTGGCGACCGTATTATCAACAATTAATGGCACACCATGTCGGTGAGCAATCTCTGCCCAACGTTGTATATCAACAATATTACCGGCAGGGTTACCGATAGATTCACAGAATAAGGCTTTGGTTTTATCGTCAATCAGGCTTTCGATTTTGTCATAGTCATCAAACGATGCCATGCGCACTGTAATACCTTGTCGTGGGAAGGTATGGGCGAACAAATTGTAGCTGCCGCCGTAAAGCTGGGTGCTGCTAATAATGTTGTCACCTGCTTCAGCAATAGCCTGAATGGCATAAGTAATAGCTGACATACCGGATGCTACCGCCAGACCAGCAATACCACCTTCCATTTCAGCCAGACGTTTTTCCAGCACGTCATTGGTTGGGTTCATGATACGTGTGTAAATATTACCGGGGACTTTCAGATCAAATAGATCTGCACCATGCTGAGTATTATCAAAAGTGTAAGAAGTTGTCTGGTAAATCGGAACGGCAGCCGACTTGGTGGTGGGTTCAGATTCATAGCCGTGATGTAAGGCGAGTGATTCTAATCGCATAGTTCTCTCCATAGGTGCTGAGTTGTATTGTTTTATTGTTATTAAGCTTATCTACACTGGAGAGATTAACATGAGAAAGCACGGTAAGAGAGAATTGGTCGTGCATGAGATAAAAAAGCAGAGTCAACAGACGAATGCTATTTTGACTCTGCTTGGAGTGAGTTCGAATTTAACTATTTGATCAGCTTATAACTTCAGCCTACGTAGGCGTAAGGCGTTACCAATGACTGACACTGAACTGAGGCTCATTGCGGCGGCTGCCACCATTGGCGAGAGCAATAATCCAAAGAAAGGATATAAAATCCCAGCGGCCACAGGCACACCCAGCGAGTTATAGATAAAAGCAAAGAACAGATTTTGTCGGATATTTTTCATGGTCGCCCGACTGAGGACTAAGGCCTGATGAATACCGGTTAAGTCACCTTTCACTAATGTCATACCTGCGCTTTCGACGGCGACATCGGTGCCTGTTCCCATCGCGATCCCGATGTTTGCCTGAGCAAGTGCTGGCGCATCGTTAATGCCATCTCCCGCCATGGCGACAATACGCCCCTGATGTTGCAAGTCTTTAATATGCTGATTTTTCTGTTCTGGTTGTACATCGGCATGGACTTCATCAATGTTCAATTGTTTTGCCACGGCATTGGCTGTGACATGATTGTCACCGGTGAGCATCACAATACGGATACCTTCTTTGTGTAGAGCATCAATCGCTGCCTTGCTTGTTTCCTTGATAGGATCAGCCACTGCCACTAAGCCGGCAACGGTATTATCGACAGCTAATAACATGACGCTATCGCCTTGCTGGCGTAATTTGTCACCTCGATCTTCGATAGCGCTGACATCAATTTTATTCGCTTGCATTAAGGCTTTATTGCCAAACAAAATCGATTTACCATCAACGCTGCCGCTGATTCCCTGACCTGTATGTGACTGGAATTGTTTGGCTTCAGTGAGAGTGAGACTTTGTTTTTTTGCTGCTGCAATTAATGCAGTTGCCAGCGGGTGTTCGCTATGTTGCTCCAGGCTGGCAGCCCACTGCAATAAAGCATTCTTTTCAAAGCCATTAACAGCTTCAATGGTAGAAAGCTCCGGTTTACCTTGCGTTAAGGTGCCGGTTTTATCGACCACAAGCGTGTCGATTTTTTCCATGCTTTCTAATGCTTCTGCATTTTTGATTAACACACCATGAGCGGCACCACGGCCAGTACCCACCATAATTGACATGGGGGTAGCCAAGCCTAGGGCACAAGGGCAGGCAATAATTAATACCGCCACGGCATTGATTAACGCATGTGCCAGTTTTGGATCGGGGCCGACTACAAACCAGACAATAAACGTCATAATGGCCGCTACGATAACGGTAGGTACAAAATAAGCGGCGACTTTATCAACCAGTTTTTGAATCGGGGCACGAGAACGTTGTGCTTCAGCCACCATTTTCACGATTTGTGAGAGTAGGGTGTCACTGCCCACTTTTTCAGCCTGCATTAACAGACTGCCAGTGCCGTTGACCGTACCACCGACTAATTTGTCATCGACTTTTTTATTCACAGGCATGGGCTCGCCTGTGACCATGGATTCATCAATGTGACTTTCACCTTCGATGACCAATCCATCAACAGGAATTTTCTCACCGGGACGGATACGTAATTTGTCACCGACTTTGACCTGATCCAGTGGAATATCTTTTTCATGACCACAATCGGTGACTTTACGTGCAGTTTTCGGGGCCAAGCCCATTAATAGTTTGATGGCGGTATTGGTTTGGCTGCGAGCCCGCAATTCTAATACTTGCCCCAGTAATACCAACACCGTGATGACTGCTGCGGCTTCAAAGTAAACCGCTACCACACCGTCGTGCTGCATACTGGCTGGAAATACGCCGGGTAAGAGTAATGCAATGACACTATATGTCCAGGCGACACTGACGCCGAGTCCGATAAGGGTGAACATATTTAAGTGACCGGTTTTCACCGATTGCACGGCACGAACGAGAAATGGCCAGCCAGCCCAGAAAACAACAGGTGTGGCGAGTATAAATTCTGCCCAGTGCCATTGTTGGATGCTGGTGTCTACTGGAAACAGGGATGGGGCCATTTCCAGTAACATGGCAATAAAAAACACAGGTAACGCCAATAAACCACCAACGATGAAGCGTTTCAGCATGTCTTTGTATTCGCTGTTATCCGGCTCGACTTCAACGGTGGTAGCTTCCAGTGCCATACCACAAATCGGACAATCACCAGGTTCATCCTGTATGACTTCCGGATGCATGGGGCAGGTGTACTCTGTTTTCTGATTAGTTGAAACGGGGTTTTCAGGTTCTAATGCCATGCCACATTTCGGGCAGCTGCCGGGACCATCATTACGTACACCTTCACACATAGGGCAAATATAGTCGCCTTTAGCGCCGGATTGAGCATGCGGGGGATGATCGTGATTAGGCTGATGATCGTGTTTGCCACTGCAACAGCTTTTAGCTGAATCTGTTTCAGGTTTATTAAGATAAAACTGTGGGTCAGCCTTAAAATTATTTAAGCAGTGTTGAGAACAAAAGACGTAATTTTTATGCTTATGGCTGGTTTGGTATTTCGCTGTTTTTTCATCAACCTGCATACCGCATACGGGATCAGTCGTCATTGTCTTCTCCTGAAATAGTTTGCTTTATCAACATGATATCGCTGTTATTCACCCAATGGCTTATCACTGTGGTGATTATGATGATTGAGTTGTTTAGACTATAGAGTACGTACCATAGTACAGAGTCAAGAGCCTTATGAAAAAAGACAGTTGGACCATTGGACAATTCGCTAAACAAGTCGATGTGACGGTGGAAACCGTCCGTTATTATCAACGTCAAGGTTTGCTTGATATACCAGAAGCTAGCGGAGGTATTCGCCGATATGGCATGCAGGACCTTCGCCGCCTTAAATTCATTCGCAAAGCCCAGGAAGCCGGGTTTACTTTGCGTGAAATTAAAGAGTTGATCGGGCTCGACTCGACACAAGACCATCATCGTGCCTACCAGCTCGCCATGCGCCGATTACATGAGTTGGATGCCAAAATAGCCGAAATGCAGCAAGCCCGTGACAGTCTTAAACGCCTGGCGGGTAACTGTGCCGCAGGCGGCGAAAGCAAACCCTGTGCAATATTGGCAGCATTTAACGTCTGATGCGGTGGGCAATGACACATCTACTTTCTGCTCTCGATAAACTGTAATACCAGACCATAAATTAGCGGTAAAACAAACAGCGCTAATAGCGTAACGGAAATCATTCCACCGACCATCGGCGCGGCAATACGCTGCATCACATCACTGCCAGTACCATTGCTCCATAAAATAGGCAGCAGGCCAGCAGTAATGGCGATGGCGGTCATGGCAACCGGACGGACTCTTTCTGCGCTTCCTGAAAAAACGGCTTGCCAGATAGCCTCTTTGCTCAGTTTTTGTTGTGAGTTCAGTTGTCTCACTGCGTCAATTTTCTGATCGATAAAGGTCAGAATTAACACGCCGATCTCCGCGGCAACCCCGGCCAGTGCAATAAAGCCGACGGCAACGGCAACAGAGAAGTTAAACCCCAACCAATACAGCAGCCATAGACCGCCAATACTGGCAAACGGAATCGACAGCATGACGACGAGCGGGGAGCGAATATTACGAAAGTTGAGATATAACAATAAAAAGATGAGTAAAAGCGTCAAAGGAATCACCAACTTGAGACGCTCTGCGGCACGTTGCATATACTCAAATTGTCCCGACCAGCTGAGGGTATAACCCGGTGGCAGCGATACCTTCTCATCAATCAATTGACGTGCTTTTTCGACATAACCGCCGATATCATCTGATTTGATATCAATATATACCCAGGCATTGGGCCGCGAGTTTTCTGTCTTGATGACCGGCGCACCTCGTTTAAGACTTAAATCGGCCAGTTGTGATAATGGAATCTGAGCACCTGTTGGTGCTGATATCAGGGTGCGTTTAAGCTCATTTAAGTTGTCACGCATATCCCGTGGATAACGCAAATTGACAGGGTAACGCTCCAGGCCTTCAACCGTAGATGTTACATTCATGCCGCCAATGGCTGTCTGGATAACATCTTGTACATCGGCGATATGCAATCCATAACGCGCAATTTCATCTCTGTTGATGTTGATATCAACAAAATATCCCCCCGTGGCCTTATCTCCAAACGCCGATAAGGTTTCCGGTAAGGTCTTAACCAACTGTTCAACTTGGGCCGTCAGTATATTGAGCTCGGTTAAACTGGGGCCACTGATTTTAATACCGACGGGGGTTTTAATGCCGGTAGATAACATATCCAGCCGTGTTTTAATGGGCATTGTCCAGCTGTTGGTCAGGCCTGGAAACTGGATGGCGTCATCCAGCTCATTCATCAGCTCACGCGTGGTTTTGGCCGGATCAGGCCATTGTTCACGGGGTTTTAAACGAATGGTCGTTTCGAACATGGATAACGGGGCAGGATCCGTGGCGGTTTCAGCGCGACCTGCTTTGCCAAATACCGACGCCACTTCTGGAAAGGTAGTGAGAATCTTATCCGTTTGCTGAACTAACTCCCGCGCTTTAGAGATGGACAGGCCGGGGTAGGTCGTCGGCATATACAAAATATCACCTTCATCGAGTGGTGGCATAAACTCGCTACCTGTTCGTTGTATCGGAATGATGCTGACAGCTAACAGCAGTGCTGTGATGAGCAGTACGGAAAAGCGGTAACGAATGCAAAACTTCAGCACCGGCCGATGAAGTCCATGTAATAAGCGATTTAAAGGGTTTTTTTCTTCGGCAAGAATATTACCGCGAATGAGTAAGCCCATTAGAACGGGTACTAAACTAATGGCCAATATAGCTGCTGCTGCCATCGCATAGGTTTTGGTGAAAGCCAATGGGCTGAATAAACGACCTTCCTGAGCCTGAAGCGTGAATACCGGCAGAAAGGACACCGTGATAATCAGAAGCGAGAAAAATAAAGCCGGTCCTACTTCTTTAGAAGCATCCGCTATTGCTTGCCAGCGTTCAGAAGAAGAGAGTTTTCTGCCTAAGTCAGTTGCGGCTTTTTCCAGATGTTTGTGTGCATTTTCAATCATCACGATGGCACCATCAATCATCGCACCTATCGCAATCGCAATGCCGCCAAGTGACATGATATTGGCATTAATGCCTTGCCAGTGCATCACAATAAATGCCATCAATATGCCAATAGGTAAGGTAACAATCGCGACCAGTGCAGAGCGGGCATGGAACAGAAAAACAATACAAATCAAGCTGACAATCAGCGATTCTTCCAGCAGCTTATGTTTCAGATTATTCACACCACGATGAATCAAATCACTGCGGTCATAAACCGCCTGTATTTCAACACCTTCTGGCAGACTTTTTTCCAGTTCCTTAAGCTTCTTCTTCACATTATTAATGGTGCTGAGTGCATTTTCGCCATAACGCATGACCACAATACCGCCGGCGACTTCACCTTCACCATTCAGCTCGGCAAGTCCACGACGTAAGTCAGGCCCGTAGTGAATATTAGCAATATCGGCCAGACGAATTGGGGTGCCATCTTCAGTCACACTGACGGCAATGGAACGAATATCATCAAGTGACTGGATGTAACCCAATCCACGCACCATATATTCGGTTTCTGCCATTTCAATTAATTTACCGCCAACATCACTATTCGAACGCTGGATGGCTGTTTTCACTTTGGATAATGGAATGTGGTAATTCAGCAGGGCATTGGGATCCACTTCGATTTGATATTGTTTGACATAACCGCCGATCGAAGCCACTTCTGCCACGCCATCTACGGTTTGCAGTGGATAACGTAAATACCAGTCCTGTATGGAACGCAGTTGTGCTAAGTCATGACGACCACTTGTATCGACTAACGCATATTCATACACCCAGCCAACTCCGGTTGCATCGGGTCCAAGACTTGGCGATACACCTTCTGGCAGGCGGTTACTGACATAATTCAGATATTCCAGTACCCGTGACCTAGCCCAATACATATCAGTATTGTCTTCAAAAATAATGTAAACAAACGACAGACCAAAAAAGGAATAGCCGCGTACAGACTTTGCTTTAGGCACGGCTAACATGGCTGTCGTTAAAGGATATGTCACTTGATCCTCAACGACTTGTGGTGCTTGTCCCGGATATTGTGTAAAGACAATCACCTGAACATCAGACAGGTCCGGAATGGCATCCAGAGAAACATTTTTCAGACTCCAGATACCGGCGGCGACCAGAAAGCTTGCTGCCAGTAAAACCAGTAGCTTTTCACGTAATGCCAGATCGATGATGGACTTAATCATGGTGATGATGCTCCATCTCTGGCATGGTCATTGACGAAGATGATGCGGGTGCTAGCATGTCCTGTCCGAGCATGTTTTGTTGATGATCTTGCATTTCTTCAGAAGCGGGGGCGTCAATTGCCCGCATTTTCTCAGTCGTTTCATTAAGTTTAGACTCAGAATCAATCAAGAACTGACTAGACGTTACCACCTCGTCACCCACTTTCACTCCGTTCAGGATTTGCGTCCTGCCATCGGCACTTAATCCGGTAGTGACCTTACGCGGTTCAAACTGGCCCGCTGCTCTCATAATAAATACCTGCTCTTTATCACCTGAGCGAATAATGGCTTCAGTCGGTACCGTAATGGCTTCAGGCTGATTTTTGGTATGAATGGTGACATTGGCAAACATGTCCGGTTTTAATAGCAAATCCGGATTATCAAATGCCATACGCACTTTAATGGTTCTGGTTGCAGCTTCAGCATAGGGATATATATAAGAAAGTGTGCCTTTAAAGGTTTTTCCTGGAATGGCAGTTAATTGCATGTCAACCGTATCATTCTCATTGACCCAAGGCAGATCCGACTCATAGACCTGTGCTATCACCCAGACTTTACTGAGATCAGCCAGCATATATAACTCGGTTTGTGGTGTGACATATTGACCCTCACGTGCGCCGATATTAATTACTGTACCTGTGAATGGGGAATGGATATGAAGCGCCTTGGGGATATTGCCGGTTTTCACCATATCGCGAATCTGATGCTCTGGCACATCCAGAAATGCCAGGCGTTCCCGTGCTGAAACGACCATTTGCTCCGCACTGCGACGGATATCATCGAAAGGACTGTTTTCCAGCGTTTTTGCACTGCTGATCGCCAGCAGATATTCCTGTGAGCTGGTGACCAGTTGTGGCGAATAGACACTCAATAACATCGTGTTTTTATTGACCTGAGTACCGGTCTTATCAACAAAAAGCTTTTCAACCCATCCCTCAGTTTTGGGATGAAGTTTAGATATGCGCTCTTCATCATAGGTCACCTTTCCGACTGTACGAATAAGGTGAGATAAACTGGAAAGTTTCGCCGTTGCGGTACGAACACCAATATTCTGTTCGGTGACAGGATCAATTTTAACTGTACCAGCTTTTTCTGGTGCAGAGGCCTCGTCCTCATAAACCGGTATATAGTCCATTCCCATGTGGTCTTTAGCTGGAACAGGCGACGTGACTTCCGGGTTCATTGGATTACGGTAATACAGTGGTTTGGCCGGTTTTTGTGTGGTTTCTGCTGTCACGGCTGGTGGGCTGGTCAAGTGCTGATATGCCATTAAACCACCAGTGCCAATCAATAAGCCGCTGATTAAACTAATAAATATAGACGTTGTTTTATTCATAAAAAGTGTCCTTACCTACACTGGCCTCAAGATCCGCTAATGCCGTTTTTGCGGTTTTTACGCTAAGCCATAATTGTGTTTCGTAGTCATAAAGTGTGATTTGTGCTCGAACTAGGTTAAGAAAGTCGACTTTATTCACTTGATAACCCGATAACATGGACGCTATGGTTTGTCTGGCCTGAGGCAGGATGCCTGTATCCAATAAGCTGTATTGCTGACGCGCCTGATGATACTGGGTAATGTAGTTAGCAATCTCAGATTGAACCTGGTTCCAGCTATCCTGATAAGCGAATTGTTGTTGTTTTAATTCACTGTTTTTTTGTGAAATGGCCATTTTTTGTTTTCGATCGGCAAATAACGGCACGTTAATCCCGACTTGCAGTGACAACATGTCACTCCGATCTGAGCCATCCAGATTATGACCTTGTCTTACACCATAAGCCGCTGAGATTTTGAAATCAGGTAATAGGTCTTTTTCAGCTAAAGCTTTATCTTCTGAGGCGGCGGCAATAAGGTGTTTTTGTTGCAGCAGAAAAGGTCTGTTCTGTTCGGCAATATCGAGAATTTCATCAACAGATTTAATCTCTGGCAGCGTGGTATCAATATGCTGAAATGCCGGAAGTTGAATCGCCGTGTTCGTTGGGCGACTAAGTAAGGTGTTAAGCCTTATGACCACCTGTTCGCGTTCACTGTTTAATTCAATCTCACGGTTCAGGAGTTTGGATAACTCCAGTTGAGCAAGTAAGACATCCTGTTGCAGACCATGCCCGACACGGTATTTTGTTTCAGCAATATCGATAAACTGCTTAAGTAGCGTTTTGTTGGTGGAAATAATGGCCAGCGTTTTTTCCAGATAAAACAGTTGCCACCAGTAGCTTGTTACATATTGGATTAGCTGCTGTTTATACTCTGTCGTCATCAAGGCACTGGCATTAGCGCGTTCAGTGGCCGCTTGTTGTTTCAGTGCTAACTTGCCTGGAAATGGAATCTCCTGACTAATGCCTAACTGCCATTGCGTCATAGCTTCTTGTGATGTGTTCAAGCTATCCGTGGGCAGGTTAACCAGGCCCATACTGATCATGGGATCCGGCAGGCTGCCAAGCTGTGAGGGAAGCGCAGACATTGCTTCAGCCTGAGCCTGACGTTGGGCAAGACCTGGGTTGGACTGCTCAGCCATGGCTACGGCTGTATCCAGCGTTAAAACAGCGTATACCTGCTCAACGCGCTCTTTGGTATCTTCAGCCGCATAAGCGGATGGTATGAGGAAAATCAGTGGTAAAAAAATTAACCACGCGGTAATGGTTGTATTCCATTGCTTCATAAGCTTCACCAATCATTAATAATGATATAAGCACAGATGTGCTGTGGCCTCACGGAAATGAGGAGATAGGTGTTATAAGCTTATGGGGGGCCTGAACAGGGAGCTGTGTTGTTCTGTTGGTTTTGCTTCAATCTGACTCATGGTCAGCAGAATAAAAAGAGGCTGATTAATGGAAAGGTAAGACTTCGTTGGCAGTGTGACAGTGTTGAAACAGCTGTGATGACTGGATTGACAATGATCCATATTCATACAATGCGGACACTCTTTTGATGACGTTTCTGCACAGTGTTTCTGAGTATCAGAAGATTGAACATGATGCGAGGAAGAGTGAGACATATCTGAACGCATTTCTGCTTTGTCTGCGTGCGCTGACCATGATGACAAGGTCATCATCAGTGTCATGCACAGCAGTAGCAAATGTGTCGTTAATGTTTTCACTAGTTTATTCAGTCGCGTTTTGTTTTTCTTTAAATTCTGCTTTTATGGTTTCCAGTGCGGGTGGGACGGCGTCACAAGCTTCAATGTTACCAGTACACTGACTACATTCATATGCTTTCCAGCCAGCAGCAATATATTCTTCTTTATGCGGACTGGGTAAGCGGTTGGCAATGCCTATTGTGGACTTGGCCCGTGTAGAAATATAGCCATACTCACCTTTACAAAAGCGGAGTTGATCCGGATTTTTTTTGAGATCATATTTTTGATGAATTTCGATACCTACTTCACGTAAATAATGAAGCTCAGCATATAATTTTTGTAAACTGTCTCCGCTATATTGAGAGCTGATGTTGCCAGCAAATACAGCAGGGCATAAAAATAATAACGACAAGAGGCTAAAGGTTCTCAATGGTTTACTCCTCAGTATTCAATTAACTTTTGGCAGTTTTGAATACGATTAAGTTCAATCGTTTATATGGTATATGAAAAATGCATTCAGTAGGGAGGACAAGTTCATGGTGTTTTATGAATTAGGGATTTCCAGCCTAGGTTGTCTACTGGTGGCTAGAAATAACAGAGCTATATGCTTTGTTGCATTGGCTGATGACCCCGACCTTTTGGTTGAGCATCTCCAAGAAAAATATCCACATGCAAAACAACAGCAAAATGATACTTTACTAACCAGCTATTTAATCCGGATATTAAACTATATCGAGTCACCAAAAGGTGAGTTAGATTTACCGATTGAAATGGAAGGAACGACGTTTCAAAAATCAGTATGGATGACCTTACAGCAAGTTCCTGTTGGGCAAACCAGAACCTATACCGAGCTGGCAAACATGCTGGGAAAACCCTCGGCTGTGAGAGCTGTCGCCAATGCTTGTGCCGCTAATTCATTGGCTTTGCTGGTACCTTGTCATCGGATTGTTAATAAAAACGGCACGCTGTCAGGCTATCGATGGGGTGTAGAACGTAAACAAATTTTATTGGGCCGTGAAAAGGCCTTGTTGACTGTTTGATCTTGTCTTTTTTTGTCTGCTTTGCATGGTTTGTCAAGCTTTTATTCGATAGCAGTGGTTAAATATTGACCACCATTTAAAGCTCGTCAGAAAAGAGTCACTTACAGATTTACCAGAAACTTATCCACATGCTTATCCACTGAAATTGTGGGTAATGTGTATAAATTATTCGAGATAATTATCTTCGTATCATTCATAAAGCTTTTGTCTTTTCTCTGATCCTCCGAAAAATGGCTCTTGGTTAAAATTTAACCATGTCATAAAGCTTGTCATAAAAGAGTCACTTACAGCTTTACCAGAAACTTATCCACATGCTTATCCACCGTTTTTGTGAGTAAAGTGAATAAAACTTTAGATTGACGATGAGATTTATGAATTTTATAGATGTAGCTATATCAACAATCTTCACGCTTTTTTTGCAATGGTTAAAAATTAACCATCATGTAAAGTTTGTCGTAAAAGAATCACTTACAGATTTACCAGAAAGTTATCCACATTCTTTTCCACAGAAACTGTGAGTAAGTGCGAAACGCCTGAATAAAGGGGGATAATTCATTTAAGAACAACAAAATGCAGGAAAATATCTATATAATCCATGTGGATTTTGTCATGAGCGTGGGTGTTGGCTTGCTAAATGTTAAACACAGTTTTTTATTAATCGGATTGTTATTGACGTTACCATTTTGATGTGAGGCCTTAGATACAGGTATTGAGGGCTTGTCTGTGAATGGTTACGGCACATTAGGCCTCATCTACAATGACAGCGATAATACTCTCTATCGCAACTCCATCGAACAAGAGGGCAGTGGGCATGGATTTGATTCAGCAACCGAGTCTAACCTTGGCCTGCAAATTGATTACATTTTCAACCAGCAGTTAAATTTCACCACACAATTTGTTTTCATAGACAGACCTGAGCAGTCATTTAATAACACCCTTAAATCAGCCTTTTTTACCTATCATTTTGATAATCGTTTTGAAATTGGGTTTGGTCGATTACCGAATGATGTCTTCATGTCATCAGAATATAAAAATGTTGGTTTTGCTCGTTTATGGACGCATTTACCCGTCGCGTTTTATGGCCAGCTAGCGGGTGAATCCTACGATGGCGCAAAATTAAGCCATCACCTCAGATTAGGGGATGGTGTGTTGACCTCGTCTGTATGGGCGGGTCGAAGCAACTTTCCTTATGACAGTAATGGTGAGGCAAAAAAGATAAAGTTTGAGCCGAACTTTGGGGCAGGGCTGCGCTGGGAAAATCAGACCTGGTTATTAAGACTTCTTTACTCACAAGCCAGAATTAATGACAAAGACGATCCTGCCGCTGCATTTGACGATGCGTTAATACAAGCATCCAAGTTTGGCTGGCCTGAAGCGGCTTCTATCGCGGGTTTTTCTATTAATGATACCTGGCTGAGATATGTTACGGCGGGACTCAGCTATGATAAAGACGACTGGCTTGTTCAAAGTGAATTGAGCGTCGTTAAGGCAGAAACAAGTACGCATGATAAATACGCTTCTGCTTATTTGAGTGTGGGGCATCGGTTTGGTGCTGTGACACCCTATTTTATTGTCAGCAAATTTACCACGCTGGGTAGTCGAGAAACCATACCACCTGCACCTGCATTCATTACATCATATCAACGATTACAATCAATCGCTCAGGCTGCGTCAAATGGCATTTATGCTGACCAAAGTACGCTTGGTATCGGCGCTCGTTGGGATGTTTCGCAAACGGTTTCATTAAAAGCGCAATGGGATCGTACTTGGGTTGAGAAGTATGGCGACTTTATCTTTGAACAAAAAAAACAAATAGATAAACAGCATATTTTTAACGTATTCAGTCTGACCGTGGACTTTATATTCTGATGAAGACGATATTAGTATTAGCAATATTGTGTTTATCGCTGGTGCCATCCTTAGCAGCCTCAGGAGAGATTGCTGTGGTTGCAAATAAAAACAATCCACTAGCCGCGCTGAGTAAGCAGCAGATTGTTGATATTTTTATGGGGCGGACAAAATTTTATTCGACCGGACAAAGAATAGTGTTACTAGATCAGGAGATTGCGTCTCCAGCGAGAAGAGATTTTTATCAAAATCTGGTTAATAAAACACTCAATGAAATCAATTCCTACCGCGCCCGACTCTTATTTTCTGGTCGATTTGCTTTACCTAAGGAAGTCAGTGATGATGAGATGATAAAGTGGTTAGAAAAAGATTCTAATGCAATCGGCTATATTGAAGCTGATAAGGTGAATGACTCATTAAAAGTCCTGGGTTATGTTGACTAAGCTTCGCACAAGTATTGCCACTCGATTAGCATTCATATTGATCCTGGCTGGTGTTGTGTCTGCGTTATCAACAGGATATTTGTTTTACAGTTATACCTATTCAAAAGAGTTTGCTCAAAGTCAGAAAAATATCCGACAACTCGCTCATGCCGTATCTCATACAGCTGCAATCGCTGCTTATTTAGATGATCTGACACTGGCTAAAGAAGTCGTTGAGGGGATTGCAGGCAGTGATTTAGTCAAAGCTGTGGAGTTAAAGTCAACGCAGGAATCGCTAGCTTTACGTGGTACCGTACCTGATGACGCTGAGACAATGAAGTTTGATTTGGAATCTCCTTTTTCAAGCGGTGAAATGGTTGGTAAATTAAACCTTGTGCCGAATGTCGCTTTGATTAAGTCGGATGCGAGAAAGGCCGCTATCAATCACGTTATATTAATTTCTGTTCAGACGTTTGTTTTGATCACACTTATTATTTTCTTATTGAATACACAGTTGATAACTGAAATAAAACGGCTTGCCAGTCGTTTGCATGGTATTCGGATTGGCAGTGAAGAGCGAATTATTCCAACTCAGTCTCACCAATACGATGAAATTGGTTTATTAACCCACGATATAAATGAGTTATTAAATTCGGTCGAGGAGAATATTAATCTTGAAAGAACGCTTCGACTTGAAGTGGAAGCGTTAGAAAACCGATTCAGAGATATTTTCGAACAGTCCAGTCACGGTATCGCCATTGTCGATATTGATGGCAAAATGAGGCTACATAACCCGTCTTTCAAACAGATTATTGGTGATGAATGTTTTCAGAAGATTTCAAAGCAAGACTCCCTTTCCTTTTTTGCACTATTTGATGAAGAAAAAAGTCGCTTGGAATCAGCTGCCGCTGAAGTTTTATCGAGTGGTGAGTCACGAGCAGTTGATATAAAAGTTGAGGAGGGGTCACAAACGAGGTGGTTATACTGCCTTATTTCGGTCATGACAGACGATGATAAGACGTCGTCTTTTGAAATTGTCTTGCAAGATATTTCAGAGCGTCGCAATCGGGAAGAAAAGTTAAAGGGGCAGGCTGAAGTCGATGCCTTAACCAATTTGTATAATCGCGGTGCAGGTGAGAATAAAATTGAACAACTTATCTCATCTTCGGACTCTAAGCGGTTTTCATATGGCCTGTTTATGATTGATTTGGATGGGTTTAAACCTGTTAATGATCAATTTGGCCATGAAGCAGGAGACAGAGTGCTTATAGCGGTTGCAAATCGATTATTAGGTTCAATTCGTGCTGAAGATATTGCGATACGTTGGGGAGGCGATGAATTTGTTGTTTTTGCCAGATTAACCACGGATTTATCAGAAGCGAGCAGTATTGCAGAAAAACTGTTAAATATATTACAGCAACCAATCGAATGTCAGTCTGATATGAGTGTGACTATCAGTGCTAGCATTGGCATCGCGCTCTATCCATTCAATGCTGATAATATTGAGACATTACTCAAGTACGCTGATCTTGCGATGTATGAAGTCAAATCACACAACAAAAACAGTTATAACTTTTTCAAACAACCCACATTCAAGACGTCAGAGACACAAAGTGTGATCACCGGATTTTAGAATGCCCGGTGAATAACACCGGGCATTTTTTAGTGTATTACTGTATGGGTAAATAGACTATTTTACTGCCTTTCATATCCGGCACTATCAGGTACTGACCATCTGCTGAGAGACTAATGTCAGCAGCAGAGACAAAGTCATCACTGAGTAATTGTGGTGTTGCTTTAGGTTCAACTAACTGCCACACCTTACCATTTTGCCAATCACTCACATACAGATAGCCTTTGCTGTCTCTGACCAGACCATCAGCACCACCAAAGCCTTTGTTCAGTGCTTCAGTTTTACCCGAGCTGATATTCGCACGATACAAGTCACCTGTGCCAAAGTCAGCAACTAACAGCGTGTCATTACCGTCCATCAGCAACCCATTAGGACGTTTAATAGCCGATTTATCATCCAAAATTTCGCTCACTTTACCTGCTTGAGTAATTTGATAAATGCCGGCATTTTCTCCATCATCAGTGCCGCTATCAGAGACATATAAGGTACCGTTACCATCAATTTCCATATCATTCAGAAAGACAGGTTTTCCGGGAAAATCCTTGGCTTTGGCGATAACTGTGATATCACCTTTCATATCTACTTTAACGACATGATCGACATCAGCGATATACAGTTCGTTATTCCATAAATCGATGCCTTTGGGATCATTTAAGCCTGTAGCCAGCGTTGTTTTTTGTCCGGACTTATCGATAACCGTGACTTTACCGTCACCGGCTTTACCAAACTCACCAATTTCAGTGACAAATACACGACCATCTGGTGCTGCAATGGCTGATTCAGGCATCTGCAGATCAGTGATTGTTTTGCTATTTGATTGAGACGTGGCATCAGTTGAAGATGCGTTGTCATCGCCATAACTAACACGGTAAATCACATCGTTATAATCATCAGAAATCAGTAAGGAACCATCGGCAAGTTGTAATACATCGGTCGGACGTCCCCAGGCCTCACCATTCTGCAACCAACCATCGATAAAGACTTCATGACCTGTCACCTGATGATTATCATCAAATGTGACACGCATTAACTGGTAACCCACAGGACTCGTTCTATTCCATGAACCATGCTGAGCAATAATGGCATCGCCTTTGTAGTCAGCTGGAAACATATCACCTGTATAGAATTTGAGACCCAGACTTGCGGTATGTGCCTGGAATTCCTGGACAGGGAACGTGACGTCTTGTGGTGCTTGTTTGTCTTTCCAGTCAGGATGTTGCGCTTTGCCACCCGCATAATAAGGGAAACCAAAGTGCATACCGGCTTTAGGTGCGGCATTGAGTTCACCCGGTGGATTATCATCACCCATCATATCGACGTTATTATCAGTGAAATACAGGGTGCCAGTGTCGGGCTGGAAGTCCATACCCACTGAGTTTCTGATACCTTTGGCATATATTTCAGCATCACTGCCATCGGCATTCATGCGAATAATGCTGGCTTCAATACCCTGAGGATTACAGATATTACAGGGGGCACCTACGGTGACATAAAGCTTGTTATCAGGGCCAAAAGCAATATAGCGCCAGCCATGGTGTGCTTTATCCGGTAGCTTATCGTAAATAACCTCACGCATTTGTTTAAATGGTAAGTTGAGATCGAAACCCGGAGCGGGGTAAATGGCAATACGGTTTTGCTCAGCAACATAAAGGTTGCCTTGATGCACCGCTACACCATTACCGACTTTTAAATCATCAAGAATCTTCACCACTTTATCGGCTTTACGATCTTTGTTTTTATCGACTACCGCAAAGACATTATTACCGCGTGTGCCAACAAATACTGTGCCTGTTGACTGGCCTAAGGCCATTTGACGCGCACCTTCGACTTCGGCATAAACATTAATATGAAAGCCTTCTGGCAGCTTGAGCTTGTGTAGATTTTCTTCCGCATCGGCTCGGTCAGCAAATGCAGCCTGTCCCATCAGTCCTAACGAACCGGCTAGCATAAGCTGTGTTATTGTCTTAAGTGTCATACATCCTCCTTTAGTATGTATTTTCCTGCTGTGCAGCGTATCGATTATTGAATCACAGAGAATCGATACGCTGCTTGAGTGGTATCAGGACACGATACGTCACTGATACTCATGGTGCTTGCCTAATAAAACGGGGTTTGTGCTGGTTTCTACATATCGTTATTTTTCAGTGAGAAAGGGATAATCGATATAACCATGTTCATCACCACCATAAAAGCTATCGCTGTCAGGTGTATTCAATGGGGCGCGAGTAGAGAAACGTTCAACTAAATCCGGGTTGGCAATGAATAACTTACCGAAGGATATACAGTCAGCATCGCCACTTTGGATCGCTACATTGGCAGTATCAAAATTATATTCACTGTTTGTCATATACGTTCCCTGATACCACTCACGACATAGGCCTAAATCAAACTCGGGGCCCGCAGCGCCTGGATTTTCAGCGCCCATTTCAGTGATATGTAAATACGCCAGGTTAAACTTGTTTAGCGCCTTGATAATGTACTCAAAGGTTTTTTCGGGCTGACTGTCTTTCATATCATTAAAAGGTTGCAACGGAGACAAACGAATACCAACACGGTCTGAACCCCAGATTTTGCAAACTTCATCAACGACTTCTAGGGTCAGACGGGCGCGGTTTTCAATACTGCCACCATATTCATCCGTTCGCTGATTACTGCCATCACGTAAAAATTGGTCAAGCAGATAGCCATTGGCAGAATGCACTTCGACACCATCAAAGCCTGCTGTTAAGGCGTTATAAGCGGCAGTTCTGAAATCATCGATTGTCTGCTTGATTTCATCCTTTGTCATTTCCTGTGGTGTTTCATAAGGTTTCATACCCTCGTAGGTATACACTTCACCAGCAGGTTTAATGGCTGATGGGGCTTGTGGTTTCATACCACCGGGTAACATAGATGAATGTGAGACTCGACCACAGTGCCATATTTGCAAAACAATCTTGCCACCTTCTGCATGGACCGCTTTGGTGACTTTTTTCCAGCCTTCAATCTGGGCTTTGCTGTATATGCCTGGTGTATTCGGATAACCAATACCTTGAGCCGAGATTAATGTGGCTTCACTGATAATCAGCCCTGCTGAAGCTCGCTGACGGTAATACTCAACATTCATATCTGTGGGGGCTAAACCTTCACCTGCACGGTTACGCGTAAGCGGTGCCATTATCACGCGGTTTTTCAAGCTGATGGAACCCAGTTCAATAGGTGATAAAAGCGACTGAGATTGTTGATTCATTGCTGTCATAGTGCATCCCTAAGTTCAAAGTGTAATAACAATTTTGCCTAACTGATTATTGGCTTCCAGATAGCTATGGGCCGCGACAATATCGTCAAATTCAAATGTTTTAGCGATAACCGGGCTTAGCTGCGAATGCTTCAACCAGTCAAAGATTTTTTCTTTAGCTTTGTTTAAACGTTCTGGAGCGCTGGTGAATTCAAATAGCGTGTACCCCCGAATTGTGAGCCCTTTCTGTAAAGCCGGGAACAGCGGATAAGGGGTGGGGTCAGCACTTAATGCGCCATATTGAAAGATCATTGCTAATGGTGCGCAGGCTGCAGCTAAGGTGTTTAACATCGGGCCGGCAACAGGATCGAAAACGATATTGACACCACGGCCTTGAGTGATGGCCATCACCGCATCAACCACATCATCTTGTTCACTGATAATCACGTGCTTAGCCCCTAACTGATGGAGTTGTTCTACCTTTTCAGCTGTTCGGGTCATCGCAATAGGTGTGGCACCAATCAGGTTACATAATTGTATGGCTGCGATACCGACACTACTGGACGCGGCTGGAATTAACACATAATCACTAGCTTGCATTTTGGCAATATCAATCAAGGCACCATACGCTGTTAAATATTGCATCCACACTGATGTCGCTTGCTGCCAGCTTAAATTCTCCGGGTGATGAGTGACGGCTGTGACTGGCATATTGGTGATTTCTGCATAAGCACCATATTGATTCATTGAAAAATTGGGAATGGTACTGACGGCATCGCCGACTTTAATATGTTTAACGTTGTCACCGACGGCGGTAACGGTTCCAGCACATTCATAGCCTATACGGGCAGGGAATTGAGGTGTTTCAAGATACTGGCCACGGCGGAACATTGCCTCAGCACGGTTAAGACCAATAGCATGGACTTGGATCTGTACTTCATCAGCAGAAGGGGCTGGGACGGTTTCATCAATAATCGATAAAACGGATGGTTCACCTGCCTGAGAAAATTGAACTGTTTTTGACATAAAGCGCTCCTTTATTTATAGGCTTGCTTGCAGAATTTGTTGGCTTTTTTTGAGGTCGATATCATTATGTTCGCCAAGCTGGGTCAGACCATGTTCAGCCAGTTGTTTGATCATCACTGGAATAGCATCAGCGTTAATCTGGTAATCACTCAGATGTGTTTTCACACCCATTCGTTCAAAAAAATCGCGAGTTTTTGTGATCGCCATGTTTATTTTAGTGTCGTCAGTGCCTTCGTTGAGTCCCCAGACACGTTCGGCATACTGTAGTAATTTGGCGGATTTTTTCTCACGTTGTTCCTGCAGTACCGTGGGCAATAAAATCGCCAATGTCTGTGCGTGATCCAGCCCATGTAGTGCGGTGATTTCATGACCGATCATGTGGGTTGCCCAATCCTGAGGAACTCCGGCACCAATCAAGCCGTTTAACGCTAATGTCGCTGTCCACATGAAATTGGCCTGCAGATCGTAATCATTAGGCGACTCAAGCAACTCAGGACCAATCTCAATCAGTGTCTGCAATAATCCCTCTGCGAATCGATCCTGCACCATGGCATTAACCGGATAAGTCAGATATTGCTACATGATGTGAGTGAAGGCATCCACTACACCATTCGCCAGTTGTCGTGGTGGCAAAGTATAGGCTTTGGTGGGATCTAAAATAGAAAATGCTGGATAGACGAGCTTACTGCTGAAGGCCAGTTTTTCTTGTGTTTCGTAACGTGTGATCACGGAGTTGGCATTCATTTCTGAGCCAGTAGCGGGGAGGGTAAGCACTGAACCAAACGGTAATGCCTGGCGAATATTTGTGGCGTGATTCACTAAGATTTCCTGCCATGGGTCACCGTCACACTGTACAGCTGCTGCAACGAACTTGGTGCCATCTATGACGGAACCACCCCCAACAGCTAACAGATAATCCAACTTATTTTGACGAATCTGCTCAACCGCACGCATCAAGGTACTGTAACCAGGATTAGCTTCGATACCGCCAAACTCTTCTACATGACGATTACCGAGGGCAGTAGTGACTTCCTCTAAGGTGCCGTTTTTACGGGCACTGTGTCCACCAAACAACACTAAAACACGCGCATCTTTCGGCACAAACTCATCAAGTTGTGCAACTTGACCTTCACCAAAAATAATACGTGTCGGATTGTAAAAATTAAAATTATTCATTGCCGTACCACCTTAAAAATAGTTTATTAGACCAGTCGTCTTTATTTTGGATAAATAGAGCAGGTCACTCGTTATTATCAGTCAAGCCCAGTCTGTTTTGTGTCGCTTTCATGGCGATTTCAAGCGCAGCGGGTGTGTGATTGACTTTAGTCATCAGCGTTGCGCCTACCCATAGATAATAGATCTCTTCTGTGACTGTTTTAGCATCATAATTAGCATTGATTTCGCGTTTATCTATCGCTTCCTGAACACAAACGGAGAGTCGTTCAATGACCTGTTGCGTGCCTTGTTTAAGTGTTAACCGCATCGCTTCTGATAGATCTGTTACTTCACCACTTAACTTCACCACAAGGCATCGGTCCATGCTGGTGTCATCACATTGATTGGCTTTCCACTGCTCAAAGTAGGCGAGCAGACGTTCAACAGCAGAACGCTTATCCGTTTTTAACTGTTTATCCACGGTCGTTATATATTGAGCAAAATAATGCTCCAGCAGCGCGTTGCCAAACTGTTCCTTGGATTCGAAATAGTGATAAAACGATCCCTTTGGCACATTAGCGGCTTTTAATATTTCATTCAGACCCACGGCAGAAAAGCCTTTCCCAAGGATAATCTGCTGTGCTGTCGTTAAGATCTGTTGTCTTGTGTCTGTAGTTCGTGTTTTATTTGTCTGTGTCATGGCTATTATCATTTCATATATTAGACCAGTCGTCTAGTTTGTGTTGAATTCAGATAAAAAGCGTTATTGGAAATATTGGAACAACGCTTGCTTTATCTTTGTCAGAGTTTGAAAGTATTGTAATTGACAGCATAAATTACCTATTCAGGTGCTTAGATACTTTCGTTTCATCAGAACATGCACTGTTTTGAGTCAATAAAAAACGCAAAGGAGCAAGATGGCTACCATCTGGCAACAAGCGATCAGTCATGCGCAGCAACTGCGTCGACACTTGCACAGTCAACCGGAGCTGGGTTGGCAAGAAGTGCAAACAGCTGAATTGATCCGCAAACAATTAGATTTACTGGGTATTCCCTGGGAGTCTTGTGCTGAGCTGGGCACTTTAGCAAGACTGAACCCTCACGGTGATAGCAAACCGCATATCGCACTGCGCGCTGACATGGATGCGCTGCCTATTACAGAAAAAACACAGCATAGTTGGGTATCTCAGAATACAGGTTGCATGCATGCCTGTGGTCATGATGGTCACACAGCAACATTACTGGCAACAGCCGCCTGGTTAAAGTCGGTAGAAGATAAATTACCAGGTCCAGTGACCTTACTGTTTCAGCCAGCAGAAGAGGGCGGCCATGGCGCCAAAAAGATGATCGATGACGGCGCTTTGCAGGGCATTGATGAAATTTATGGCTGGCATAACTGGCCTGCGATGTCTTTTGGCAAGCTTATTTGCCCAGATGACATCGTCATGTGCGGGAATGGTACGTTTAGTATTACTTTAACTGGTAAAGGTGGACATGCCAGTCAGCCTGAACTTTGTCGTGATCCTGTGTTGGCAGCCAGTGCCGTCACTATGGCACTTCAGCAGATTATTAGTCGTCATCTTTCACCGCAACAGGCAGCGGTGGTCAATGTCTCATCTATCGAAGCTCCGAGTGCGGCCACCGTGATCCCTGATAAGGCGGTATTAGGTGGAAGTATTCGCGTTCCTGACCAAAAAACGCGTGATCTGATCAATCGTTTAATTACCGAGATAAGCCAACAGACAGCTGCAAGTTATGGGGTGGACTGTGAGGTCAATATCTATCCCCGATATGAAGCCACTATCAATCATGCTCATCAGGCTTCGAATCTGCGTGCCCAGTGGCAGGCGGAGCATGGGCTGGCTGGAATGGATACAGACACCTTAGTGCCGATTATGGCATCTGAGGACTTCAGCTATTACCTGAATGAAATTCCTGGCGCATTTGCCTTGATTGGTGCGGATGATGGTCCTGATCATCAATCGGTATGTCACAGTCCTTTATATGACTTTAATGATCAACTAATTCCTTTAGTTACCCGTCTCTATGCGCGTTTGGTCGGTGCGCCTTTGCCTGAATAACTGACTACATCATTCGCTGTTATAGCAGTGGATATCACTAACCAGGAGGTAATGAATGAGTATATTTGAACAACGTGAGTCCGGTATCCGTGCGTATTGTCGTGTTTATCCTGTGGTTTTTGATAAAGCCAGTAATGCTAGGCAAACCGATGAAGAGGGGAATGAATATATCGATTTCTTTGCCGGTGCCGGTGTCTTGAATTTTGGTCACAATAATGAGCGGATGACTTCGGCTGTGGTGGACTATATTCAATCGGGCGGCGTGACTCACGCGCTGGATATGCAAACAACAGCAAAACGTGAGTTTATGGAGAAGTTCGAAAAGACGATTCTTAAACCACGGGGTATGACTCACAAAATGCAGTTTGTTGGGCCTACCGGCACCAATGCGGTGGAAGCAGCCATGAAGCTGGCAAGACGCGTAACTTCACGGCAGGAAATAGTCGCTTTTACTCGTGGCTTTCATGGCATGACGTTGGGCTCTCTGGCTGCAACGGCAAATCGTTATTTTCGTGGTGCTGCTGGTGTCCCGCTAAATCACGTCTCACATTATCCCTTTGGCTGTGAAAAAACATGTCAAGGCTGTGAATCAGGCTGTGGCATGTCGGTGTTAGAACACTTGCGTTCGCTGTATCTGGATACATCGAGTGGTGTGACACCGCCTGCGGCATTTTTACTTGAAACGATTCAGGCGGAAGGTGGTGTCAATGTTGCCTCCAAAGAATGGCTTCAGGAGTTAGCAAAACTAGCTAGGGAAGTAGGTTCTCTGCTGATTATTGATGATATACAGGTTGGCATGGGCCGAACCGGGTCTTTCTTTAGTTTTGATGATATGGATATTGATCCTGACATCATTTGTATGGCGAAAGGACTTGGCGGCATGGGAACACCAATGGCGATGAACCTGATTAAACCAGAAGTGGATGAATATTGGGCACCGGGTGAGCACACTGGCACCTTCCGTGGCCAGAGCCTGTCTTTTGTCGCTGGTAAAGAAGCGCTGACCTATTTTGAAAATGATGATTTGATGGCTGAGGTCAAACAAAAAGCTGAGAAAATGAATCAGGCTCTGGCACCGCTGGAAGAAAAATTCGAGCAGGTGCAGATACGTGGTAAAGGCATGATTATCGGTCTGGATGTGACGACGGGTGAACGTGCCAAAGCAATTGTTGATGAATGCTTCAAAGCCGGATTACTGATTGCCAGTTGCGGCACTGGCGGACGTGTAGTCAAGCTTATTCCTCCTTTAACCATACCTGAAGAGGATCTGCAGGCTGGTTTAGATGTTCTGGTACAGACCACATACAAAGTCATGGAGGAAGCAGCATGAGACAACGTGATGATATGACCTTTCCCTTTGAGGAATATGAACGTCGCCTGAGTGAATTACGCGTCAGAATTGCTCAACGTCATTTAGATGCTGTGGTGATAACTGATCCAGAAAATATTATGTATATGACGGATTATCAGACCACGGGATATTCCTTCTTTCAAGCCTTAGTCGTGCCGTTAGAGCAGGAACCTTTCATGATCACCCGGGCGATGGAGGAGTCCAATATTATTGCCCGTACCTGGGTAGAACGGACCCGGCCTTATCCTGACACCGGAGATGCCATTCAAATGCTGGTAGATGCCTTGCGAGAGTTTGGTTTGTCAGACAAACGCATTGGCTATGAGCGCAACAGTTATTTCTTCCCTGCTTATCAACAGGACTTTATTCACACCACATTAACCGATGGCAAATTACTGGATTGTTTTGGCATTGTGGAGCAGGGGCGCATCAGAAAATCTGCAGCAGAGATTGAGTTAATGCATCGTGCCGCTAAAGCCACTGAGGCTGGTATGAAAGCTGGTTTGGAGGCGGCTAAAGCGGGTGTCACCGAAAATGATATTGGCGCGGCAATCAGTTCAGCTATGTTTAAAGCAGGAGGCGAACCACCGGCAGTCATGCCGTATGTCACATCGGGCCCACGCACGATGATTGGTCATGCCACATGGGAAGGACGCACAGTGAAGCCTGGAGAACATGTCTTTCTTGAAGTTGGTGGCTGTTATCGACGCTACCACACGGCGATGATGCGAACCGTGGTGCTGGGCGAATTATCGGACTCGATGTACAAAGCGCAGGAAACCATGAAAAAAGCGTTAAGTGCTGTTCATGAAACTGTGCAGCCAGGCATGACCGTGTCTGATGTCGACAATATGGTACGTAATATTATTTCAGACAATGATATTGGTGCCCGTCTCATCACGCGTTCCGGTTATTCCATTGGCATTGCTTTTCCTCCAAGCTGGGATGAAGGCTATATCTGCAGTCTGAAGCAAGGGGAATCTGCCATTCTGGAAGAGGGAATGACCTTTCATATCATTCCATGGATGTGGGGTGTGGATGGGGATAAAACCTGTGGCATATCTGACACGATCTATGTGACCGAAGATGGCTGTAAATCCTTTTTTACCATGGATCGCGATTTCACCGTTAAGCCTGAACAAGCTGATAAAACTTTAGTGGATATCAGTGAGGCACGTCAGGCTGAGACAAGCGATAAATCAAAACCGAAAGCTAAACAATCGAAATGAGGTGGAGATGTTAACTGCAACGAATCCATATACTGGACAAGAGATTCTTAAGTACGAAGCGTTAAATGAACAAGGCGTTAATATCACGATAGCCAAAGCGGTCAATGCCTTTGACTCCTGGCGCACTATGCCTATTCAGCAACGGGCAGAGATTTTAAAATCAGTCGCTGCTTCACTGCGTAGAAATAAGCCATTACTCAGTAAACTGATGGCAGAAGAAATGGGAAAGCCGGTAAAAGAAGGTGGGCCGGAAGTGGAAAAAGCGGCCTGGTGTGCAGAATATTACGCTGAACATGCTGAGGCGTATTTAAGTGATGAAAAACTGCCATCTGATGCATCTGAGAGCTATGTTTGTTATCAGCCACTTGGCACCTTGTTGGGCATCTTACCGTGGAATGCCCCTCTCTGGTTAGCTTTCCGCTATCTCGCTCCTGCCTTGATGGCCGGCAATACTTGTGTGATGAAACATGATCCGAATGTACCGGGCTGTGCTCAGGCAATCGAGCAGGTATTTGAGGAAGCCGGTGCTCCAGTGGGGGTGATGGTGAATTTGCCGGTTGAGACACCCTTAGTAGAAAAAGCCATTCGTCATCCTGATATTGTGGCTATTTCGTTTACGGGATCGGCAGGAGCAGGGGCTAAAGTCGCTTCAATGGCAGCTTCTGAAATTAAACCTTCCGTGCTTGAACTGGGTGGCAGTGATCCTTTGATTGTGCTGGCGGATGCTGACTTGGATACCGCCGCAGACGTGGCGACTCTGTCGCGTATTATTAATGCTGGACAGTCCTGTATCGCTGCTAAGCGCATTATTATTGAAGCTCCTGTTTATGACGAGTTTATTGATAAATTAAAAACACGTTTGCAAAAATTAAACATGGGGGACCCTTTAGAAGAATCAACGGATATAGGGCCGATCGCACGTGCTGATTTAAGGGATAATTTGCATCGTCAGGTCACTGAAACGATAAATGCGGGTGCTCGTTGTCTGTTAGGTGGTGAAACACCAGAGGGCAATGGTTTTGCCTATCCAGTCACTTTTCTGGCAGATGTCACGGCTGATATGACGGCATTCAGAGAAGAAACATTTGGTCCGGTAATGTGTGCAACAAAGGCAGAGTCAGCTGAACATGCCTTAGTGCTTGCTAATGATACGGAGTTCGGGCTTGGCGCTGCTGTCTGGACTGATAATGCTGAACTTGCGAAAGATTTTGCCATGAAGATTAACGCAGGGCAGGTGGCGATAAACGGTATTGTGAAGACCGATCCTCGGTTACCGAGTGGTGGCATTAAAAAGTCTGGTTATGGGCGTGAGCTGGGGCCGCATGGTATTAAAGAGTTTGTAAATGCCAAACAAGTCTGGATCAAATAGCGCTTTTCTGGTGCTGACGTTTAAATTTACGTCGGTACCATAAGCAGCCACCCGCAATACTTAACACGGCGGTGGATATGCCAGTGATGAAGACAAGAATACGACCTGTTAAATCAAAGGCTTCACCGCTGTGTAAAGGGAATAACCAGAAGGCGATTTTTTGCCTGATACTCATCGCGTCATAGCTTTGCTCGGCCAGAATCTGGTTGGTTTGTGGGTTAAGCCACAACACAAAGCTTCCCGAAGTTTTACGCGGGTCGTTAGCTGCGTTTAAGCGGATTTCAACACTTGGATTTTGACTGCTTGGTGGAATAATTCGCTGCCATTGTTTATCAGGCCAATACTGTTTGGCGCTGATAAGCCAATTATCGGGTTGAATAGGATGATTACTCAACCAGTTTATATCTGGCGAGACTTTTGCTGGACGATTGAGCAACCATTTTGTCTGATCCGGGAATATCAAACTGATACCTGACACAATTAGGACAATAAACACGGGCAGTGATATCAGTCCTAAAGCAATATGTGTTCGGCGTAATCGTGCAACGGTTGAACCTGCTTTTTTTGTGCGAGCCAGTAACCAATTCCAGGCTTTTTTGCTTCTAGGCCAGCCATAATAGACACCTACAATCACGTTGATTAGCACCAGGATAGCCAGGAAACCTAATACTAACTCCATGTTGTCATCCAGAAGAAATGTAAAGTGAAACAGATAGACCATTGACGTGAAATAGCTTCCCCATTCACGCACACTCACCACATCAGCCGTATATGGATTAATCATGACTTCGATATTTTTTCCATGAAGGGGCGACTGTGAATTCATTTCCACAAAAGCGGTGTACATGGCCTTATCATTTCGTGGTGCCCGCAATGAATTGATATGCGCCACATCCGGTAACGCATGTAAAGCGGAATACATCACTTCAGCTATAGGGGCAGGAGAGGTTGTGATGTCATTTTCAAGTACAAGCTGTGGATTTAACCACTCATCAATGGCGTGATCAAACACAATAATTGCGCCACTAACGCTTTGCAGAAACAGCGGAAGAAATAAGATCAGACCACTGATTCGGTGAAACTCAATCCAGAATTTTCGCATGAAGAAACTATGGTCTTTGTTTGATAGCTGTTAAGGATAAATGAAATGACATGTGGCTTGCCTTGGAGGCTAAGCCAGCATGTTAGTTCAAGTAAGAATGTATATCAAATAAGGTTTGTTATTATTTAGTTTGGCTGCTAACAGGGATTATTCATTTTCATGTGAGGTCTGCACATAAATACCTGTTTGATCCACTTGCACATTAAATGTAATGGGACGACAGCATACTTCACAGTCCTCGATATATTCTTGCGACTCGACAGAGCCATCAATCACCACCGAAATAATTTCACCACAGTAAGGGCAGGATACAGTGTGTTCTTGTAATGCGTAGACCATGTGATTTCTCCATCATTATTCATTTAGATGACTGGAGTTCAGACACGGAGTTCCTGTTGTGTATCACCTGTTTGCTGAATAGCTGAATAAGTGACGTTTATCACCTAAACCAATGCCTGTGGCAATAATCTGAAACCCCAGGTTTTTATAGAATTTGAGCAATGCTGGGTAGTGATCTACCGCATCTAATTGTACTGTTTTATCTTGTACTTGATTGAGGCAGAACTGCATAAGTCGTTTGCCATAACCAGCGCCTTGCATGTCAGGAGAAACAGCTAATTGAGTGATATAGACATCTGCTTTGGGTGCTTTTGGCCAGCAATCAGCATAATAGCCAGCTTTGTCGGTGCCTATAGCAATACATCCCAGAATCTGATCATCTTTTTCCAGCACATATACTTGTTTGGTTAACAGGTTTTGTTTAACCGAATTATCATCATAAACACCAAGCCAGTGTGGCATGCCTTGCTGATGCATGTCTTCAGCACAACGGATTAAAAGCTGGGTGATTTTAGTAAGGTCTTTTTGCTCAGCTTTTCTGATGTGCGGTGAATTCATAATAAACTCGTGATAATACTGCCAGCCAGACACCATAAAACAATAATGACTGGTGATAAACGATAAACATGTAACAGAATAAAGCCTGTTATCGCGATAATGATATCGGTATATGAATGAATAACATGTTGCCATATTGGTTGATAGAGTGCAGCTGCCAATAAACCAACCATAGCTGCATTGATACCTAACAGCGACTTTTGTATGACGGCGTTATTTTGTAGAGACTGCCAGAAAGGCAGCACTGCCAGAATTAATAAAAACCCCGGCAGAAATAATATGCATAAGGAAATAACAGCACCAGTAACACCACCATTTTCTCCTGGTAATAGTGCTCCGAGATATGCCGAAATAGTAAACAAAGGTCCGGGCACGGCTTGTGCCGCACCGTAGCCTGCTAAAAATTGTTCTGATGAAATCAGACCAGTAAAAACAATTTTGTTTTCTAATAAAGGCAGAACCACATGGCCGCCGCCGAACACAGTAGCACCTGCCTGATAAAAAATAGTAATGAAATGAAATAACGGTTGGTCAATATTTAATAAGGGGATAAAAAACAACAGAATAAACAGGGTAAGAAATAAGCTAGCCGTTTTTTTTCCGTAGGGTAGGTTGAGTGAAAACGTTTGACTTTTTGTATTGGGCTGAAGCAGATATAAACCGGCGATAGCACCGAATCCCATGACAACAAACTGGCTAAAACTGAAAGGCATCAGCAATAAAAATAGCAGGCTGAGACCGGCTATGATTCTTCTATTTAAATCTGGACAAAGTTGACGTGACATTTTCCAGACGGCGTCGGTCACAACGGGAAGCGCCACAAGTTGCAAACCATGTAATACGGTATCTTTTAGTGGCGATGCTATTGCAACGACATACGTTGCAAACAGAATCAACGCTAATGCTGAGGGTAAAGTAAATGCGATGAAGGCATTGATAGCGCCTAAGATGCCACCACGATACAGACCAATGGCAAAACCCAACTGACTACTCGCTGGCCCAGGTAACGTTTGACTGACAGCAAGCAGTTGCGTGAAGTCCTCATCAGACAGCCAGCGCTTATTTTCAACAAAAGCCTGTCGAAAATAGGCGATATGGGCTACTGGTCCGCCAAAAGCCGTCAATCCCAACGTGAGAAACGCTTTAAAAATATCAGCCTGAAGGGATAGCTTCACATCAGGCCTTTGAGTATGTTGACGATCTCTTTGTGTTTCTCATTCAATCTTTCTCACCTTTATTGAATAGCTGGGTTTCTTTCAGCATTATTCTGCTTAATGGCTGTCCATACTTTTTCATGCATATAAAACGCAACGGTATTGATAGCCGGTTCAATTAACGCCATTGTGCCACCAACTAATACGCTACCGGTCATTACATAACCAACGGTAAATGCCACACTGAAGTGGACAATGGCAAAGCTGATCGTTTTAGTCATGATCATTCTCCTGTTTAGTTGAGAATGATTATCATTAACTCTAAGTTCTTTGTACAACAACTTAGTTAAATCATATTGATTGGAAAAGTCGATAATTTAATCATCGTTTTTATCTATTATTTTAATGAAAATAAACTGTTTCACATTTCTTATACAATCATTATGATGTAATTATATTTAATCGATATGAACGAATCAGCGTTCATAGTGACTATATATGTCCACTTAAATAATAAGGAGGCTCATTAATGAGTACCATTGATATCGGTATCAATAAGCAGGATAGACAAGATATTGCTGAAGGTTTAAAAAACCTTTTGGCAGATTCATACACTCTTTATTTACAAACACATAACTTCCACTGGAATGTGACTGGACCACAATTCCGTGAATTGCACCTGATGTTTGAAGAACAATATACTGAACTCGCTGTAGCAGTCGATGACATTGCGGAGCGCATACGTACGTTGGATGTTGCGGCTCCGGGCACCTATAAAGCATTTGCTGAATTGAGTACGATTAAGGAAGTGGAAGGCGTGCCAGAAGCAAAAGAAATGGTCAGTCTGTTGACTCATGGTCATGAGCAGGTTGTTAAAACATGTCGTAAAGTATTAAAACTTGCTCAAGAAGCAGATGATGAATCTTCTGCATCATTGGTGTCTGACCGTATGCGTGTCCATGAAAAAACAGCATGGATGTTACGTGCACTTAAAGCCTAGTTGTATTGAAGATTATAAAAAGGGAGCGAAAGCTCCCTTTTTTATTTCTGCTTAGTGATAAGTTGCTTTAACTCTTCTATTTGATCAGATAAGTCTTGAATAGTCGTTTCACCAGCATGCTCTCTTTGCCACTGTTCTGCGTTCTCTTTTTCCATCACATTGACCACAATACCGATCAGCATATTCAGAAAAGCAAAGGCGTTTAGGAAGATAAAACTGATATAGAAAATCCAACTCAAAGGATAGACTGCCATCGTTTCGTACATCACATCTGTCCAGTCCTCAAACGTCATGATACGGAACAGTGTTAGCATCGAAATAGCAATATCTCCCCATAAGGTTTTATTGACGCTGGCAAAAAAAGTGGTTCCTACAGCCGCATAAATATAAACAATGATAAACATCAGAAGGGCGACATACCCTAATTGTGGCAGGGCACGTAGTAACGAGTTCAGTAGCGTCCGTAATTCAGGTATGACAGATACCATCCGTAACACGCGGAATATTCGGATTAAGCGACCAACCAGAGCCAGCTCACTGTCCTCTATAGGGATAAGGCTAACAACGACGATAATGGTGTCAAAAATATTCCAACCACTTTTAAAAAACGCGATTTTCCTTGTTTCGGCAAAAAAACGAATACTAATCTCAATAAGAAAAAACACAGTGATGGCGTAATCCAGCCAGACAATCACCGTTAGTAGATTAGGCGGAATATTGTAGGTTTTTGCACCGATCATTAACGCTGAAAAAAGAATGACAGCGACGACAATCGATTCAAATAATTTATTTTGTTTGATGTTAAGAAAAACAGCCGCAAAACGATTTGTCTTTTGGGTAAGAGATGAGGCCATTTTTTCTCCTGTTTAATGATATATCTTGGCTTGCTGCGGAATAATAGCGACTGCAAAAATTTATGCAAGTCGGAACGTTATGTGACTGAGTGATATATGGTATTGTCAATTTTTGCCAGTAATGGAGAACGGTTATGACGACATTACGTGATATCGTTGGAATTGGGCATCAGGCTTCGGCACTAAGTGAGTCTGCGTTAATCATCATTGATTGCCAGAATACCTATAGAGAAGGTGTGATGAAGTTGGATAACGTTGAAGCAGCTCTGCAAAACGTTAAAAAATTACTTGAATTGGCCCGTGAGCATGGCATCCCAGTTTTTCATATACAACATGATGGTGGCAAAGGCTCGCCATATGATTTAAATAGTCGGCTCGGCGCCATTGCAGATGAAGTCGCTCCCATAGATGGTGAATATGTCATCGTAAAAAGTTTTCCTAATTCCTTTATCCAGACATCTTTAGACGAAGCGCTCAGGAAACGTGGTATTGAGAATATTATCCTTGCGGGTTTTATGACACATATGTGTGTCAACTCAACCGCGCATGGTGGGTTTAATCGTGGCTATCATGTGACGATTGTTGCAGAAGCAACCGCGACTAGAGCCTTATGCATGAATAATGGTAAGAAACTATCTGCTGAACAAGTTCAAGAGGTCACTTTGGCGGCTACTGAGGATTTATATGCCGTTGTTGTTGATCGGGTAGATGACATACCGATAGATGCGATTCGCTAGTTGGTATGTGTTGAATAGCAATTATTTTGCTTTTGGTGGTTGTCCAGACCAGTTCTGGGGAACACGCTGAATTTCACTGATATTGTAGCCAACTTGTTTAATCAGACTGAGCATGTGCTGGTAGTCAGATTCAGGAATGGTTGGTGTGCGGGCCATAATCCATACATAATCACGCTTATTACGAGCGATAATTGTTTGTGAATAATCTTCAGTCAGATACATGATTCGGTAATCGGCTTTTATTGGCCAGATGAATTGCATCCCCCATATAGCATTGGTTTTCTTGTCGGTGATAAATCCCGTTGGATGATACGTTTTTAACTCACCATCATAACTACCTTCATGAAACGTAAACGTCGTTTGAATACTGCCATCTGGCTTTAGCTCATAGGACTCGATGGCGTTGTGCGCACCTTTTTCAATATAAGTCGGAATGTTAGCGATAACATACCAATCTCCCATAAATCGATCTATATCGACATAAGAAACAGGTTGTATAGGCGAATGATTAGTCTGACACCCACTTAAAAATATCGCCATGACAATTATTCCTGGAAGACCAAAACGTTGCATATCACTCACCTTGACTTTTACAGTCTATGATTAATTGTGTATCGTGAATTTGCTGTGAAGCACGTATTTGAATCACTTGCACTGTTTAAGTGCGATTTGTCGCCAGGAACGGACCTTAAAAAGAGGTAGTGTATTTGTTGTACTGCCAGTATTTCTGACATGGAATGGTCGTTATAGAGCCGTTATGATGCTTATGTACGTAGGTAGCATATCCTTCGCTAGCGCGATAGATTAATGGCTGAGAAATTGCTTCTCGATGATGTTTAGTTAACACTTTGATCAAGGAAACTGGGATGAATGTAAGAATGTTTTTGGGGACGGTGTAATGCAGCTGACTTCACATTCAGATTATGCTTTAAGGCTACTAATATATCTGGCAATTCATACTCCCGATAAGCCTGCGACAGTTAAGGACGCTTCTGAACGTTATGGCATTTCCACGAATCATTTGGCGAAGGTAGCTCAGCGTCTTGTGCAGGAAAAAGTCATCAATAGTCAGCGTGGTCGTGGCGGTGGTTTATCACTAGCGATGCCTGCCGAGCAAATCAACATTGGTTATCTGATTCGAAAAATAGAAAATCCAGAATTATTAGAGTGTTTTGGTAACAATTGTTCCTGCCCGATTGAATCTGTATGCGTGTTATTTAGTGCTTTAAGGAAAGCTCAGCAAGCTTTTTTTAATGTTTTGGATGAATATACACTCGCTGATGTTGTTAAAAACAAACATAAATTACAACAAAGCTTATCCCTGGCTAAGGCTGTTTAAGATTAGACATCGCTTTATTCGGTCGGATAGGTGTATTGTCAACGGGTTGGTTAATACCATTCGACTAAACCTGAATTATGGTTGAGTAGGCTATGTCACACGTTAATACTATTGGGATGATTCTATATCTCTGCCTGGCCATTTTCGGTGGTTTTTTATCTGGGCTATTCAGTCATTATGTTTATCTTGCTGCCCGACGGGAATTACCCGTTTGGGCTTCATTGTTATCCAGTGTTGTTTTCTATGTTCCGCCAGTATGGGCTGTCTTGAGTCTGTTTAAAGATGATGATCTGGATATTTTCTATTTATTGCTTGTTGTCTGTTTTGCTCTAGGAGTGAAGCATCACAAGAAGTTAGCAGGACAGAAACAAGAGGATGAGCGTGAATATCCTTTTGATCTAGACTAAAAAATGGAAATTCTATTACTGCTTCAATATTATTAACGGTTTATTTGTGGTGTATTTTCTTTGAAAAATCGTAAGCGTCTCTATACAGTCATTATCAGCATTATCGTTTTAATAGGGTTTTTAGCAACAAGTCTCATCGGTTATTTTGTTGCAAGATCTTCTATTTCACAGCGTCTTCAACAGGAGATGCTACCGCTGACCAGTGATAATATTTACTCAGAAATTCAGCGAGACTTACTGCATCCGCTGGTCATATCATCGTTGATGGCAAATGATGTTTTTGTGTTTGACTGGGTAAATGAGGGTGAGAATGATCCTGAAAAAATGGAAAGCTACCTTAGTCAAATTCAAAAAAAATACAACACGATTACCGCATTTTTTGTTTCAAATAAAACACAAAATTATTATCATCCAACCGGTATTTTGAAACAAGTATCAGAAGATGACGATGCTGATGCTTGGTATTTCAAAGCAAAAAATTCTAGTCAGCCTTATCAAATCAATATTGATCGTGATACAGCTGAACCCAGCCGTCTGAGTATTTTTGTCAATTATCGTGTTATTGATAAAAAAGGTAATTTTATCGGTGTGATTGGGGTTGGTTTATCTTTACTCGTCGTAGAAGAGTTGATTGAAAATTATCAGCAGCGTTATGGCCGCGAAATTTATTTTATTGACCGGCAGGGACAAGTCATGTTGCAGAGCAGTCAGTACAGTAAAGAACTGCACATACAAAATAAAGAAGGGCTCGATAAAGTATTTTTACGTATTTTGACTACGCCCAGCTCATCTTTTTCATTTGACACGATCAATGGCAGTACCATTTATCTGAATAGTCGTTTAGTTCCTGAGTTCGATTGGTATTTGATTGTTGAACAAGTGAATGATCCAGCTACAGAAAAAGTGGAAAATGCTCTGCTTGTGAACCTGCTGGTGTCATTTGCTATCAGTCTGGTTGTGCTGTTTATTCTGCATATTGCTTCGCGTGGTTACCAGGGACGTCTGGAAACGATGGCCACAAAAGATAAACTGACTGGTGCGACGAATAGACAAATATTTGATTCTTTTTTCAGGCAGGCAGTGGCGAGAACTAAGCGACGAAGTGAGGCATTATCCGTTGTTTTGATTGATATCGATCACTTTAAACAGGTTAACGACAATTATGGTCATCAATATGGTGATTATGTATTAACGACTGTTGCTGGCATTATGAATCAGCATATCCGTGAGGAAGATGTTTTATGTCGATGGGGGGGCGAAGAGTTTTTATTGATGCTACAGGACTGCAATGAAAATGAAGCCATCAGGGTAGTGAATAATCTCCGTGAAGCGATAGCCATTCATCATTTTGACTATAGTGGTAAAAAGCTTCAAATTACGGTTAGTGCAGGTGTAGCCGAGTACCGGCAATCAGAAGCAATGAACCAGCTGATTGCTCGTGCTGACATATCTCTTTATAAGGCTAAAAATGACGGACGCAACTGTGTCCGTTAATACGTGAGATTGCTGATGCTAAACAAATATCGCTATACATTTCTGATGCTGTTTATTTGTTTAGGATTGGCTTGCTTTCCCGTCACATTGTCTACTGACCATCAAATCAAACAGATGATGGCCGTGACACTTAGTGTATATGCCATAGCTCGTGGTTTAAATGGGGTGATATCGGTAGCCCAGGGTACAGAAGTCTCTATTGAACCTATGGGAGTCGGATTGACTCTCGCACCAGGACAAATTCTGGACCCCCTGAATGACCTCATCGAGCAATTTTCCACTATTTTACTGACGGCTTCAGCCTCATTGGGTATTCAGCAGATAACTTTGTTTCTATCTGATCAATGGGGTTTCCGGATTGGAATCATATTATTGGTGTTGATTGCAGCAATAGCAACAATGTCATCGATGGTGGGGGTTAAACAAAAACGCTTTTTATTAAAAACGGTGTTGTTTTTATCTGTTCTACGTTTGTTGATTCCAGTTTCTGTTATGTTCAGCGGTTCACTTCAGGGATTAATGCAGTCACAAAGAGATGAGGCTGTGATGGTATTGCAGACTACTCAGAATGAGGTAGAGACTTTAACGAGCCGTGAGCAAGAACAACCTAAAGGCTGGTTTGATAGCTTAAAAGGTAAATTGGATATTGAATCAAAGCTTCAGCAAATAACACAGCAAGCAGATCGTGCTGTTCATGCAGCCGTGTATCTGCTTGCTGAATTTGTTTTTTTGATGTTACTGATGCCGTTATTAACGCTTTGGCTATTATTTAAACTGACAAAAGCTTTAATTAAATAAGAGTTTAAAGCACTTTCTCTGCTGCTTCTTCACGCTTATTGAGACTGTTAGTTAATTCGTTAAGCGTGCTTAGCAGCTCAAAAAACTCAGACGATGAAAGGGCTGTTTTACAAGCCACTTTAGTTTGAACCTCTGCAATGAGTGGCTCTAGCTGCTTAGCTTTATCCGTTAGAAATAAACGAACAACCCGTTCATCTTCATCGGTGCGAACTTTTTCCACCAACTCTGCTGATTGAAGTCGTTTAATTATAGGGGATAATGTGCCAGAGTCTAATTTGAGTTGTCGCATAACATCTTTGATAGCGATACCATCTTTCTCCCATAATACGACCAGAACAAGGTATTGGGGATAAGTCAGATCATATTCGTTCAACAAGCTGCGATAAAAACGTGTGATGCTATTGGTAGCAGTGTACAAAGCAAAACACAGCTGATTATCGAGTCTCAAGTTATCAAAATTTGACATTCGTTGATTCCTTAATTTTTTTGCTTATTACCTTTGCTACGATGCAATAGAGGTACATTCGCAGTACGGTTAAAGTGTTGTTTATTGTTTTATTAATTGCGTCAATTATAGAGTGTAACTCGAGTAACGCAAATCGGATTTATTCTCAGTTCTGTTGTCTCTAATGACGCTCGAAAAAGTGAATAAATGATAATAAACGATATATAGTATCTTAGACTAATTATATTAATCTGAGTTTCGGAAGATTGATACGAATTTGCGACTTGATCTCATCAACACTGGGGCGAAAAACCAGTGGGAATACTTCGTGTTGAGCATCAGCTGAGATAAATGGCTTTATCTCATAGCCTTCGAAAAAAAGTTCGGCTCTGGCCTGACAGACTTTTTTTATGCCGTCATTGAAGGATTTGTTATTGCTTGCTAACACTTCAGAATTGGTTAGCGTCCAGTTTAATGTTAGCCAGTTTTGGTAACAACTTTCAGCTAATTTTTCTGCAGGCTTGGTAAAATTCGCTTCGCTATGTAATTGACCATCTTCAGCAAAGGTTTGATTCAATAGGATCACAGTAATGACGATCAAGGGAGCAATGATAGCTGTATATTTCATAAATACCTCCCAAAAATAGCGATTCAGTGATTAGATAATCCATAGCAAAATAGTAACACTAAAATGCTTGTGCGCAAGCATTTTAGTGTTGGAAATGTTATTGATGCTTAGTTATTGATAATTTTAATTTCACGTTGTGGGAACGGAATTTCTATATTGTTCTGTCTGAGAGTATCCCAGATCATTAATAGTAAATCTGCACCGACCCGGTTAGGTCCATCATCAATCCCTTCCATCCAGAACTCAACCAGAATATCTATACCTGAGTCAGCAAAGCCTTTTATTTCGGCGTCTGGTCTTTCTTCCAGTGGGATGTCATCACCGCTGATGACTTGAGGATGGCTGGCGACTATGCCACGAACGAGGTCAAACAACAGGTGGAGATCGGTCTTATAGGCAACTTGGAATTCTAAAGAGTAGCGCTGCTTGATGTTTTTATGTGTCCAGTTAGTAAAGCTAGTCGTGATGAACTGCTCATTTGGCACCATAATATCCTTACCATCATAGGTTTCCAGTGTGGTTGATCGCATATTAAGTTCACGGATAGTGCCACGACGACCATCTTCCATTTCAACAAAATCACCTACACTAAGTGAGCGATCTAAAAGAAGGATAATTCCGGAAATAAAATTTGATGCTATGGCCTGTAATCCAAAGCCAAGTCCGACACCAAGCGCACCACCAAACACAGCCAGCGCGGTCAGATTAATCCCCATTATTTGAAGTAGTAACAGGAAAACAACAAAGAATAGAGCCACCTGAAACAGTTTGGCGAAGACCTCTCTTGTGCCTATATCCAGATCATGCTGGTTTCGAATGATCTGTTGACCAGCATTATTGGAAAGGCGTCCTAACCAGAATAGGACTGAACCAAAAATCAGTACCCTGGCAACACCATAGGCTGAGATTTCAAAGTTACCAATTTGTAATGAGATGGTTTCGAGATAAGCCACTACCTCATCTAACCAGCCGAATATGTGTAACACGGCAATGGGTAAAATAAACCAGAGCGCTAGCTTTCTAAAAAGTTGTTTTTCTACAAATCGCGTAATGATGGTATAGAGCATAAAGATGACCGCTAAACTCAAGCTAAGCTTAACTAACCAAGCCTGACCAACAACAGCCATGCTGATATCGTTGGCTACTGATAGTGAGAGCACCAGCATAAGCGGTAAAATCAATTCTCTCAGCCTAAAAATTCCTTGCCTCAATTGAAGAATAGGACCTTCGGTAGGCATTTGTCTGAGTAGTGGTGACAGATTGCGTAAAAATCGATTAATCGATAACCCGATGAGTATTGCCAATACAATCAAGCCGATTTGTGAATAGAATTTTGGACTGCTTAACCAGTGCATTAGCTGGGTTAAGAATTGCTCTATGACTGTTTGATAATGCTCGATATCCATGTGATGCCTTTGTTAATTATCTCGGACACAATGTATTTGACTGCTTTTAATAAGGCAAATTTAGATGCTGAACTTTACTCGTTTATATAAGTCAGCAAAGTGAATAATTCACTCTAGGAATACCACATGAATAGCCCATTTACACTGAAACATCGAGTCGTCTTTATCACCGGAGCAAACAGAGGTATTGGCAAAGCTATTGCTGAAACATTACTCAATTATGGTGTAGAGAAAGTCTATCTGGCTGTTAGAGACCTCAGCACAGTAGCTGAGTTAGAAACACGGTTTATTGACCGAGTAACGCCTATATTTCTCGATCTCAACGAACCTAATTCTATTTTCGCTGCCGCCGCCAATGCACAAGACGTAGACTTGGTTATTAATAATGCTGGGATTTTGAATGGCTCAAATCCTCTGGCCATGTCAGCTATTGATTCACTGCAACACGAGTTTGATATTAATGTGTTTGGATTAGTCAGAATGGCTCAGGCGTTCGCCCCATTACTCAAGAAAAATGGTGGCGGTGCATTCGTGCAACTAAACTCAATTGCGTCTTTGAGAAGTGTTCCCGAGTTTGCGACTTATGCCGCTTCAAAAGCGGCGGCCTATTCATTAACTCAAGCCATAAGACATGAATTGAGTAAGCAAAATACGGTTGTATTAAGTGTACATCCTGGTCCTGTGGCTACTGATATGGCAAAGTCAATAGGACTAGTAGATGCTGAACCTGCAACTGTTGTTGCTGAGGCTATTATCAATGCTTTAGAGGTGGGTGAACCTCATGTGTTTCCAGATAGTAAAGCACAACAACTTTGGGCTGAGTACGAGAGTTTTGCCAGAAATGTGATTGAGACTATCTAAAGAGCAGGCAAAAAAAAGCCTCGTAAAAACGAGGCTTTTTTTCTTTTCTGTAAACAAATGTCTTACAGAGCAGTAATGTTTTCTGCTTGAGGGCCTTTAGCACCTTGAGTTACAGTGAACTCAACACGTTGACCTTCATTCAGGGTTCTGAAACCGTCACCTTTGATTTGGCTGAAATGAGCAAAAACGTCTGGGCCAGACTCTTGTTCAATAAAACCAAAACCTTTAGCTTCGTTAAACCATTTAACAGTACCAGTAGTTGTAGACATAAATAATCCTAATTTCTTAATAAATAATTGAAGTCCCAAATTGAGACTTTTTGGTATAGCTGGAAGTGTGCAGAGTACTTATTAACAAACAGGACGAGCTACTGATGGTAATGCTTCGAAATGAAAAATAAATATTCAGATCAACTTTCAAGCTATGTTCAATGTATAGACAATATAGGGCCGTGTCAAAAATATTTTCATCTGTCAAGATAATAAGCGGATACTAATCATTCTAACGGCAAAGCAAAAGACACGGTCATAACTGTCACTTGTAGTTTATGCTCCGGTGTATGACAGAATGATGAAAATGTTGAGCTTAATTCAGGGAATATCCTTCAACACTGGCTCGTGTGCTATTATCAATTGACATAGAAGCTGTAAGTTGATGTATTAACTTGATTTTTATAGGGGCGAAGCTTGACTTTACATGTTTCGCTTTAAGGAGTTGACTCCCAGTAATGGAAAACCTTTTTTCCAAATACACAAAAAAGCACCCATCATCAGCATGGGTCGCATTATTTTTGTGGTTTATTCTTAGTGTCTCTGCCTGCTATCTTTCTTTCTCTTTCTTCCATAATCAAGCAATACAACGTTTTACTTATGAATCACGCGATCTTGCCAATGCGATTTCAGAACGGATGCATGATTATGCATTAGCACTTCAAAGTGCCAAGGCATTGTTTGATGCAAGTGATGAAGTGACAAGGAATGATTGGAGACATTTTGCTGATACGATTCAGCTACAAATATATTTTCCTGGGATTCAAGCGCTTGGCTATTGTGAGATAGTGCCTTCAGAGTCCTTTTCGGAACATATTCAAATGATACGTTCACAAGGTATTCCAAACTACAGCATCAAAACTCACGGGCAGCATAAACAATATAGTCCTATCGTATATATAGAACCTTTTGACTGGCGCAATAAACTTGCCTTAGGTTTTGATCTGTTATCCGAGCCTGCGCATCGAAGAGCCATGGAGTTAGCAGTAGATATTAATCAGGCCGTAACTACCGGAAGAGTGACTGTGGCGCATCAGACAAATCAAGCTGCTCAGTTTGGTTTTCAAATGTATATACCTATTTATCAGCAGAATAAAACGCTGAGTACTCTAGCGGATCGTAAACAAGCATTGAAAGGGTTCGTATTTGGTAGTTTTAGAGTCGATGATCTGATGCAGGGTATTTTAGGCCTGGGACAGAAGCAACTTGGTTTTGAAATCTATGATGTGGGTGAGAATGATGGTGGATTACTTTATAGCAATTCAGCAAGTCAACAGTCATTTCTTTCGGTGGATGCTAACTACAGAGGATTCAAGCATACGTACGATTTAAATGTGGCTGGTAGGCCATGGCAGCTTGTTGTGTATAGCCACGTTGGCTTTCAGACTTTATCAGAACGTTTTCTTCCTGTTTTTATTGCTATCATCCTCACCCTTTTCGGTGGATTTCTTTTCTATTTCATCTCTTTTTTATCAAGAGAGCGTGGTTATGCTCAACGAGAAGCTGTTAAAGCATATCAGCAAAAGAAAACACTAATGCAACACTTAGAGCTAGCTGCTAATGCTGCTAATCTGGGATTGATGGAGTGGGATCTAAATACTGATAAAGTCTATCTGGATAAAAGAATGCTTTCTATTTATGGATTAGAGCCGGATAAATTTCATGGAACATATTCAGAATGGCAGCAGATCCTGCATGAAGATGATCGTGAGCGTGTATTGCTGGCATTAGCCAAGGCTGCTCAATTTGAAGAAAGGTTTGAGCTCGTATTTAAAATCGTTGTAAATAATCATATTCGTCATATTCACTCCAGCTTTTCAGTAGAACGGGATGCATTGGATAATCCACTAAGTATGATTGGATTCTCGGCTGATGTGACAGAGCGGCATGATGTTGATCTGCAATTACGTGAAAAAATCTGGCGTTTAGAAAATCTGTTGGAAGGTGCTAGGTTGGGTAGTTGGGAGTGGAATATTCAAACAGGTGATGCCATATACAACGAGCGCTGGTCAGAGATGATTGGTTATAAATTATCCGAGTTAATGCCTACCACGATTGATACCTGGAGAAATTTCTGCCATCCAGATGATAGTCTTGCTGTAGAAGAAGAGTTACAACGGCACTTTAAAGGTGAGACAGATTATTTTGAAATGACAACACGCATGCGTCATCGAAATGGTTCGTGGAGATATATCTTCAGCAGAGGAAAATTATTTTCCAGAACGGATGAAGGTTTGCCTCTTCTGATGTTTGGTACGCATCAGGATATCACTGAGTAATTTACGCTATTAATTGACTTTCTTAGCATCATTACTCCCTATACAAGGGTATTGAATGATTGCATTACGGTTTCCTATGTTGAGCATAAAGTGTGTATTTGTCTTGGCGCTGGTTTTTTTACTGACTTCGTGTGATCCATTCAGTCAACCAGAATCAATGATGGATGAATATCTGGTTCGGCTCGCCAGAGTATTAGAGCAAGATCTGCCTGCTCCAGCAGCACCAGTGTTAACAAAGTTACCTGACAAAAAAGAAAGAACACTGAGCATTCCAGAGATAGATGTAAACATGCTGGAATTTTTATCTTTTTATGGATGTGAGTTACAGGTTGTAGTGGCTGAACGCAACTCAATTTTAGGTCGTGTGATGCTACCTATAAACCGTCTCCGTTATGAGGTGCGGTTTATAGAGTCTGCCAAACAATGCCTGGCGACTACTGATGATAAAAAAACAACTCATATTCTTCAGCAAGCCATAGCAAAGAAAAGTGCTGTATTACCGGCCGTTTTCTGGAATGCAATATGGTCGACAGAAGAAATAGAGCAGTTGATGACGTATTCAAAAGGTTATTTACCCGTTGATGCGAACTCGATTAATACAATAAGAACGGGACTGCAGGCTCTGGTGGATATAAAAAAACAGATAGATAATAAAAAATTCGACATCAATCTGGATCATTTAGGAACGATACAACAGCAATGGCTATATTCACATGTTGCAGGGAAGCTGTTAAAAAGTGCCCAGTTGTTGACGCTTAGGTTAAATGAGGCAACACGCATTATCGATAAAAGGCTGATACAAAAACCTCTTTGTTATAAGCAGCGAGTTACTCCTCAAGCCGAGATCCTACGTTCATTCTTCTTCAATATTTATATCGCAAAAGTCCAACCATATCTGGCGAGCGTGAGTCAGCAGGGGGAATCTATTTTCCCTCTACTGGATAAGTTGGCTGTTCTACAGGGTGAGAATGTGGCATCTGATGAATTCCAACACTATCAACGGACGTATCTTGATACTCAGTCAAGCTTCGGCATCTGGCAAAAGTTACAGACAGCAATTCAGTTGCATACCAAATCCTGGCAGCACTTGCTGGAACAGTGTGGTATGCGGCCAGGCGTTAATTCATAATGCCTCTGCCATAACGGTATTTTTCCCCGCGTGTTTGGCAGCGTAAAGTAATTTATCTGCTTTATTCAGGGCGACTAAAATATTGGTCTCATCTTCTTTGAGTTCATAAGCGCCTATGCTGACCGTAATACTGATGTTGTTTCCTCCGGTGTAGTAAAAAATGGCGGCCACTTTTTTACGTAAACGTTCAGCTAACAACATGGCTTGTTTCAGTGTCGTTTCAGGAAGTAAAACAGCAAACTCTTCACCACCAATACGTCCAAAAACGTCGTAAGGCCGTTTTGCCGCCTGAATCGAATGACTAAATAATTTAAGTACTTCATCACCTACTTCATGTCCAAAGGCATCGTTGATAACTTTGAAGTCATCAATATCCATCATTAATAGACAAGTGTTATGGTTACTTCTTATTGTACGTTGTAACTCTTTATTGCTTTCGTGTATGAAGGCTCTTCTGTTCCATATACCGGTTAAGTCATCGGTATTAGCGAGGTATTGCAAATTATTTGAAAGGACTTCCAATTGCTGATTTTTCTCAAGCAATTCTAAATTAGATTCCACAATGTTTTTGATTTGAAGCATGAGTTGCTGTTGCTTCTCAGAATAAGAAACAGCCTCTGTGTTCAGAATACAAATGGTGCCAAAAGCATCTCCGTTAGGCCATCGAAGTGGGAAGCCGAGATAATTAATCAGTCCCATCTCAATTTCAGGTGCGTTTACCCACTTTTCATCTAACAATGCATTTGGGATAAGTATCGGATTATCGTCGTTTATGACAGACTCACAATAGCTTCCAGTGCCGTTTTCAACAATCTCGCCTATATCGAATGGGTTACCTTGATCGTCATTTTTGACATACACGCTAAAGTGAGCTGTTTCATACCTCATAATTAAAGCGATGGGTACATCCATGATCACGGATAGAATATCCATAATAGTTTGCCATTGATTTAATAAATCAGAGGAGATGTGTGGGTGTTTAGAGAGTTTACTTGTCACATTTAATCCTTGTGTCAATAGCTAAAGACTACATCAACTTATCACTCAAAGCATAGTCAAATTTATGATTTTTATTGATAAAATTTACTTACAAACATAAATCGTTCTCATTTACATTAAATTTTATTCAATGTAAAATTTAGTAAAATTTAACAGGATTAAAAAATGAGAATGAAGTCAACGTGTGTGATGATGGCACTGATAATGGGTGGTATGCAGGTGTCGTTAGCAGATGAAGAAACGTCAAACACCAGCACTCTAGAATTAGATACCTTATCTGTTACAGCAAGTGCTGATGCCAGTGCTGAAGGTCTCTCTCCAGCCTTTGCTGGTGGGCAAGTCGCTGAAGGTGGGAGAGCAGGGATATTAGGCACGAAAGATAATTTAGATACACCATTCAGTATAACCAGTTATACCAATGAGTTTATTCAGGATAGACAAGCGCAGAGTGTTGGGGATGTTTTACGATATGACCCGACTGTGCAAGTGACACGTGGTTTCGGAAATTTTCAGGAAGCCTATATGATTCGTGGTTTCACGACTTCATCTGATGCGGTTGCTTATAACGGACTCTATAATCTCCTGCCTAGACAATATATCGCGACAGAATTATTTGAGCGAGTAGAAGTATTACGGGGTGCATCGGCATTTCTAACTGGTGCCAATCCTTTAGGTGGTGCTATTGGCGGTTCAATCAATCTATTACCAAAACGTGCCCCTAACTATGATCTGAACCGCGTTACGCTTGGTGCGTCTATGAATGATAAACGCAATATCGCAGCAGACATAGCACGGCGTTTTGGTGAAAATGATGAAGTTGGTGTCAGGGTCAATGCCGCACATCATAACGGTGGAACGTCAATCGATGATGAGCAAGCCGAATTAAACTTATTCAATATTGGGCTGGATTATCAAGGTGAACGTTTAAGACTCTCTGCTGATATCGGATATCAAAATAATCAATTAGATCAGACAAGGACTAATGTAAGACTTTCAGGTGTAAATAGTGTGCCTTCAGAACCTGATGCGAGCAAAAATTGGGCTCAACCATGGTCTTACTCAAACGAGGAAGATAAGTTTGGGACATTTAGAGCCGAATATGACCTAACTGATGAAGTCACTGCATGGGCTGCCTATGGTATGCGACGCTCTGAAGAAGAAAACTCACTGGCAAACTTTACTTTGACTAATGCTAATACAGGTGCTGGTACATTTTATAGGTTCGACAACGCCCGTGAAGACCGTGTTGATACAGGTGAAATGGGATTGAGAGGGCATTTTGATACAGGTCTTGTTGGTCATGACTGGGTCGTAGCCTATTCATACTTTCAGTTAGAAACCAAAAATGGGTTCACATATGATGTTTCAGGAACCCGAACAAATACCAATATTTATCAACCTCAGTATGTTTCCAAACCAGCATTTACTGCAACTGCTCAATCCGGAAACAATTTTGACTCACCATCCTTAAATACACGTACCAAATTTAACAGTTTTGCCATTGGTGATACATTATCTTTTATGGATGACCAACTACAAATAACTATTGGGGCTCGTCATCAGGCAATAAAAGTGGATAATTACGCCGTGAACACTGGTGTCAGAACGTCATATGAAGATAGCAAAATAACACCCGCTCTAGGAGCCGTATACAAGTTAACTGACCAAGTCTCAGTCTATACAAACTATATTGAGAGTTTGGTAGCTGGTGATAGTGCACCTTCCACAGCTATTAACTTCGGCGCAGCTTTATCTCCTTATGTTTCTGAGCAAAAAGAAATCGGTCTTAAATATGAAACAGATAAATTCGGAACAGGATTAGCTTATTTCACCACCGATGAGCCAAGAACGTTGACTGGTGACGATAATATTTTTCGTGAATCTGGTGAAAATGAGCATCAAGGTATTGAGCTGACTTTATATGGTAAAGCCACTGAGAATTTGAAGTTGCTTGGCGGTGTCACTTGGCTAGATGCCAAGCAAAAAGGTACGGGCGATTCCACTACTGAAGGAAAACGTGCAATTGGTGTAGCTGAGTGGATGGCCGTAATGGGAGCAGAATGGGAAGTGCCTCAAATTGAGGGATTGGCAGTGGATGGACAAGTCCATTACGTCAGTTCACGATATGCCAATGCAACCAACACTCTGAAACTAGATGATTGGACAACAGTAGGACTTGGCGCACGTTATCTGCTTAATATAGGAAATCAGGATCTGACACTGAGAGCACGTGTTGATAATCTATTCGATCGTGATTACTGGAGTTCAGCAAATGATAGTGGGCAAATTACACTCGGTGCCCCTAGAACTGTTTCAATCAGTGCAACGGTAGATTTCTATTAATCTAACCATGTATGAGCCCCTGCTGAGCAGCAGGGGCTCAACTTTGTCATGCTTTCTTGATCCCCATCAATTTTAATCGCTATTCCTCTTTATGACCCCTTGCAATAAGAGTAGGCTGATAGAAACTATCATTTTTATCAAATGTCAGCCTTAGTAAGTCAAACCATTGTCATCTTACTTAGCTAGTCTGCACTGATATATAAAGCAAGGAGTCCTCTATGAATAGCACATTGTCTGCTACACCTCTTAATGCCAACGATCTGACAAACATTGATGCTTACTGGCGAGCCTGTAACTACCTTGCTGCCGGCATGATTTATCTGCAAGACAACCCTCTACTGCGTGAACCACTTAAACCTGAACATATTAAAAATCGATTATTGGGGCATTGGGGGGCCAGTCCCGCATTAAGTTTTACTTATGTTCACCTGAATAGATTGATTAACAAATACGATCTGGACGCGATTTTTCTAGCTGGTCCTGGTCATGGTGCACCAGGTGTATTAGCCCCAGTCTATCTCGAAGGAACTTATTCAGAGGTTTATCCGAATAAAAGTGAAGACATTGACGGCCTCAAACACTTTTTTAAATCATTTTCTTTTCCAGGTGGCATTGGTAGTCACTGCACCCCTGAAACGCCAGGCTCGATTCATGAAGGGGGAGAGCTAGGCTATAGCGTTTCTCATGCGTTTGGGGCGGCATATGACAACCCGGATTTAGTTGTCGCGGTGATGGTCGGTGATGGCGAATCAGAAACCGGCCCATTAGCAACCTCTTGGCATTCAAATAAATTTCTCAATCCCAAAACAGATGGCGCTGTTTTACCCATTCTCAATTTAAATGGTTACAAAATAAATAATCCCACTATTCTGTCTCGTATTTCACATGAGGAAATAGAGCAGTTATTCCATGGTTATGGTTGGACACCACATTTTGTCGAAGGCGATGATCCTGCACTTATGCATCAAACCATGGCAAATGTGATGGAACAATGTGTGCTTGAAATCCGTGAAGCTCAAAACCGTATCAGAGAGTCGGGTAGTGATGAGAGACCGCGCTGGCCGATGATCATTTTACGTACACCCAAAGGCTGGACAGGGCCAAAAGAGGTCGATGGTCACAAAGTGGAAGGTTTCTGGCGTGCTCACCAAGTGCCTCTGGGTGGTGTGAAAGACAACCCTGAACATCTTGCTCAGTTGGAAAGCTGGCTCAGAAGTTATGAACCGGAAAAACTATTTACGGAAGCTGGACAACTGCAACCAGAATTAAAAGCACTGGCACCAAAAGGTAATAAACGGATGAGTGCCAGCCTGCATGCCAACGGTGGCTTACTCAGAAAATCACTGAAGATGCCTGATTTTCGTGATTATGCTGTTTCTATAGAAAAACCAGGTCAGAGTCTGGTGGAAAATACCCGGCCTTTAGGTCAGTTTCTTCGCGACATTATGAAGAAAAATATGTCTAATTTTCGGGTTTTCGGTCCAGATGAGAACAGCTCGAATAAGCTGGATAATATCTATGAAGTGAGTAAAAAAACATGGATGGCCGACTTGCTACCAGAAGATCAGGATGGTGGTGAACTGGCTCGTGATGGTCGCGTCATGGAAATGTTATCGGAACATACTCTGGAAGGCTGGTTGGAAGGCTATTTGTTAACTGGGCGACACGGTTTTTTTGCCAGTTATGAAGCCTTTATTCATGTGATTGATTCCATGTTTAATCAGCATGCAAAATGGCTGGATATTTGTAATAACGTGTCTTGGCGAGCGCCAATATCTTCTCTCAATTTATTGATTACTTCTACAGTGTGGCGCCAGGATCATAATGGCTTCACTCACCAGGATCCTGGGTTTTTAGACTTAGTCCTGAATAAGAGCCCAAAAGTCTGTCGTATTTATCTGCCACCGGATGTGAATACCTTATTATCTGTTGCTGACCATTGTTTGAAAGCCAAAAATTATGTGAATGTGATCGTGGCCGACAAACAAAAACATTTCCAGTACCTAGATGTGGATGAGGCTGTGAAACACTGCACGAAAGGCGTCGGCATTTGGGAGTGGGCAAGCTCAGATGAGGGTGCTGAACCCGATGCCGTTGTGGTCGGTTGTGGTGATATTCCGACTCAAGAGGCTTTGGCTGCCATCGATCTGATTCACCAATATTTTGATGATTTGAAGATTCGCTTTATCAATGTCGTCGACTTATTCAAACTCATCTCGGATAGTGAGCATCCTCATGGCCTGAGTGACAAAGACTTTGATAGCTTATTCACTAAAGATAAACCGGTAATATTTAACTTCCATGGCTATCCATGGTTGATTCATCGCTTGATTTATCGCCGGACTAACCATACTAATTTCCACGTTCATGGTTATAACGAAAAAGGCAATATCAATACACCACTGGAGTTAGCCATTCGTAATCAGATTGATCGGTTTACGATCGCCATGGACATCATTGATAGAGTAGACCGTTTGCAAGGCATAGGTGCCCATGCCAAACAGCAATTACGCGATCATCAGATAAGTTGTAGTTTATATGCCTATGAGTATGGCGTTGATAAGCCTGAATTCGGTGATTGGAAGTGGGGTGATATGTCTGCGATAAAAGAATAAGGTCATGACAACACAACCTGTCATTCTGGTGCTTAACAGTGGTAGCTCATCTGTTAAATATAAATTAATTCAGCTCAAGGATGACGCTGTTTTATTAGAGGGCAGTATCCAAGGCATTGGCTCATTAGCTAAACATCATATTAGCGTGGATGAGCAATTTACTGATAACTTCACTCAGCCTCAAGCTACGATTGAAATAAACGATCATCAAGCCGCTTTTCAAATCATTGCAGATGATATGCAGCGCTTTTTTGAACAGTCATCAGGCATACAGTTAAATCTCATCGGCCATCGGGTTGTGCATGGTGGTGCTATTTTTTTCGCACCTGTTGAGTTGAACCAAGAGGTTTTGACGACTATTGAATCCTACCAACATCTGGCACCACAGCATTTACCCGGTAATATTGCCGGCATAAAAACCTGTCAGGAACTCTTTTCTGAGGTCAGGCAATTTGCCGTGTTTGATACTGACTTCCATCAGAGCATTCCTGAGCATATTTATCGTTATGCAGTACCAAATAACTGGTACGAAAATCATGGTGTACGCCGCTATGGATTTCATGGCCTATCTCATCAATATGTCGCTCAGCAGGCAGCGCGTTATCTTGACAAACCACTGAGTGAACTTAATTTAATTACCCTACATTTGGGCAATGGGGCTAGTGCCTGTGCTATTAAAAATGGTCAGAGTTTTGATACCTCTATGGGGTTTACTCCACTGCAGGGCCTTATGATGGGAAACCGCAGTGGCGATCTGGATGCTGCGGTACCTTTATACATACAAGAGCAGACAGGCATTTCTGCAGAACAGCTAGAGCATCAGCTTAATTTTGAATCCGGTTTAGTGGCCATCACTGGCACACATGATATGGCTGAGATTCAGCATCGAGCTGAGCAGGGCGATAAACAAGCGAGTTTAGCGATTCAGATGTATGTGTACCAACTCCGACGTTATATCGGGGCTTACATGATTAGTCTAGGACGAGTCGATGCCCTTGTATTTACAGGGGGGATAGGTGAAAACGCCTCAATGATTCGAGAACTAGCCTGTGATGAACTAGGGCGGTACGGCTTGGTAATCAACTCTACAGAAAATAAACAGATTAAACAGGCTATTTCAGCGATTCATCATGTCAGGAGTCAAATTCCGATTCTGGTGATACAAACCAATGAAGAAAAACAGATCGCTCATGATATCGCTGAATATTTAAAGCGTTAAAAAGAAAAGGCATCCATGGATGCCTTTATCAGAAAAACTAATCGTAACTGTAGTGTTTACGTAATGTTTTTGTGACTTTCCAGAAGCTTTTTAAACCAGCTGGAAATTCAACGTAGTCACCAGCAACAACAGTAACAGGTGCTTCACCATCTGGAGTAACAACGATTTCGCCTTCTAAAATGTAGGCTTTTTCAGTTTCGTCGAAGTCCAATCTGAATTCAGTAACAGGACAATCCCAGATTTCCCAACCAGCAACGCCTAACTCTTGCAAACGCGCTTCACTTGGGTTTTTTTCAATTATAATTTCAGGCATAGTGATCTCTAAAATATCAATGTTGATAGCTCAATCTCACAATTGAGTAAGCCGTATTGCCACAAAGGCATGCGAATAATAACAGAAAGCAACTAACAAGACGGATTCTTGTCGCACTCATTAATTGATTGATAACACTGTTCTTAATGGAAAGTGCAGTGTTGAGGAGGCGTAAAATGGATGCAAAAGTAATATCGCTTCTGGCCAATAAACCAGATACGCTCAATGGTCGCTTGCAAGTCCTTCATGAATGTTTGCGACAGAGTTTGCCTCAAATAACGCATTCATCTTGCCTGCTCTATGATGAGAAAACAGATTCACTAAAAAAATTTCTGAGTAGTCATCACTTCACTAATGATGGATATGAAGAAAGTCTTCGTTTAAAGCCTAATCAGGCTTTGTTTACACTCTGTCAACAAGAAGAAGGCAAGCTCGTATTTTTCGATGCTGACGAACCGGTTTGGCAACATTTTAAACAAGATCCACAAAGTCATGCGGCGTTCATTATCCCCATAAAACAAGGACAAAGATTCATTGGTTTTGTTTGTTTTGAGATGTTGTCTTCGCCTGATAACCTGAGCGATCCTGCAAAGATTACCTTGAGTTTGTACGGTCAGTTTATATCCATGATGATCAATGAAGAATTATCACTGGTTAATACGCTCTTGGCGACAGTCAGGGCTGCCAGAGATTTCACTGACTTCAGAGATTTTGAAACGGGCTTACATCTTGATCGTATGGCCTGTTATGCCAGGATTATTGCCACGCACTTGGCTAAGAAGCATCGCTTAAGTGATGAGTTTATTGAACATGTGTATTTGTTTGCCCGCTTGCACGATATTGGCAAGATTGGTATTTCTGACACTATTCTTAATAAACCCGGTCGATTAGATGATGATGAACGTAGCATTATGAAAACGCATGTTATCAAGGGGATAGATATGCTTGAGCAAGTGCTTAATGACTACAACCTGGTAGATATGCGTGATACCGATATGATGCGTAATATCGTTGCCTGTCATCATGAATATATCGACGGTTCAGGCTATCCAAAAGGTCTGAAAGGGGATGAGATTCCTCTGGAAGCCAGAATTGCAACCGTGGCAGACATCTTTGATGCGCTGACTTGTCAGCGTCCCTACAAAAAACCGTGGCCTTTAGACGATGCCATAGCGGAACTGGAAAAAATGCAACAGGCGAATAAACTAGATGCAGAGTGTGTTGCTGCTGTTAGAGAAAATAAAGCAGAGTTTGAAAAGGTAATGAAGGAACTGTCTGATGACAAAAAGTAGTTATCACTAGAGCAAAAGCCTCAAGTGATAACTACTCAATAGCTTCTAAAATGTCAGCGTGGCGGCCATTTCGTCATTGATTTTAACTAAACACGTCAAATCTTTTTTCAACTTCCATTTGCAGTCTGAAGTCACGGTCATGCCTTCATATTCACCACTAAAATGACCATCATCGTAGTTGTATGATAGCTGGCCATCAATCACCACATTGCCGTTAATTAAGACTTGATGTTCAAAGCTGATTTGATCAAAGCGGCCATAGACTTCCACTTGTTGTTCAGCACCCGCCGGACGATAGTACTGCTTTGGGGATGCCGAAGTACAGCCGAGTAATGTTGCCAGCAGTGCTGCGATGATGATCTTTTTCATATGTGATTCCAGTAAAAGTAAATAAGCCTGTTTATACTACAAAAAACTGCTTTGAACGCCTAATGTGATTTCACAGCATATTTAACAATACCGTCAGTGTCAGTAATGAAATAACGGTGGAGAACATGATGGTCTGTGCTGTGATATAGGCATCCCGTTGGTAAAACTCGGCAAGCATAAAAGGGCCAGTGCCTGTCGGTAATGCGGCCAGTAAGACAGCCATCATGGCTAATGTCCTATCCATATCAAACACCCAGAACGCCAATACGGCGACAAGAAGTGGTTGTATGGCGAGTTTTGTAAAGGTTAATACCCAGGCGACACGTTTCTCGTTGTCATTATTACTTGGCATTTCACTGCGGCTAGTTGCCAGAAACAAGCCTAAGCTCACCAATGCACATGGGCTAGCAGAGTCAGACAAAATATGCAGAAATGTTTCGACACTGCCAGGGATGGTAAAACCTGACGCAGCTACCATTACACCGGCGATAGGGGAGACAACTAATGGGTTACGAAATACGGCAGACAACACACTTTTTATCCGTAAGTGTAGCGCTTTCTCAGCCTGTAAACCGGTTTCGATTAACATAATGGCGATAGAGAATAAGATACAAACCACAATAATCGATGCGATAGTTGTGGGTACCTGACTGGATGCACCGAACACCAAAAATAATAAAGGAAAACCAACATAGCCGGTATTAGAATAGGCCGCCGCTACGCCATCAACACTGGCATCCGCTAAATGTTTGCCTTGTGAAAGTCGCCAGACAAGAATCAGTAAAAAGATTATGCCCGTACCCAATAAGTAAACATTGATAAAAGCAGGCAGAAATAAAGCCTGCCAGTGGCTATGTGCCATAATATCGAACAACAAGGCAGGTAAGGCAAGCCAGACGACGTAACGATTTAATTCACTGGCAGCAGTCGGACCAAGTACACCGGTTTTTCTACTGATAAAACCCGCCGCAATCAGCCCAAAAATGGGCAACAGAATAGAAAGAGTATTTAGCATGGGACGTATAGCTTCGTATCGCAATGCTAAATAATATCAGGATGATCATAAGGTGCCTAATTAACCAGGCCTGAGGAAAAGCAAAGGCAATTATGCTGAATAAAATAAGACGTTTTTTTATAAAGTTAATACTCTACAGCATGCTGGGCTGGCTAGTGATAAGCTTGCTTATCGTTTTACCGTTTCGTTGGTTAAACCCACCGGTCAGTATGGTGATGGTGGAACGCTGGCTGACCCATGATGATTATACGATTCATCAAACCTGGCTGAGCTGGGAGCAAATTCCCAAAAAAGTGGCGCTTGCGGTGATAACCTCTGAAGATCAGCGTTTTCCTCTGCATCAGGGCTTTGACGTTGATGCCATTATGAAGGCACTTAACGAAGCTGAGGATGGCGGGCGATTACGTGGTGCCAGTACCATCAGTCAGCAGGTCGCTAAAAATATGTTCCTGTGGACAGGTAGAAGCTGGATAAGAAAAGGTCTGGAAGTCTGGTTTACTTCTTTAATTGAACTGACCTGGGGCAAGCAACGCATTCTGGAAGTGTATTTGAATATTGCCGAGTGGGGGAAAGGTGTTTTTGGTATTGAAGCCGCCAGTGAATATCACTTTGCCAAACAGGCTTCACAGCTGACGGATATGCAAGCCGCACTGTTGGCATCAACCCTGCCAAGTCCGTTGAAATACGATCCGGCAAGACCCGCCCAACATCTTATTGACCGGGCACGCTGGAACTTGGCACAGCAACGTAAATTAGGTGGCACTAACTGGTTAGCCCCGATATCAGAATAAAAAAACCGCCAGTACTAGAAGGTGTACTGGCGGTACCGAGGACGAGAGAGTTATTTAAGCCAGACTTTCCAGCCTTTCTCTGCCATACACTCAATAAAGCCAACGGTAACCTGGCTAAAATTACCGTTGATTGGGTGCTCTTTACTTAAACCATTTTTGCAGACTTGACCTTCTGCGAGTAATTGCTCAGGACCTGCACCCGCTTTCCACCACGAGCTGACACCGACCGGTTGGAGTGGATCAGCAGGCAGAGGTGCAGGCTCAATTTCAGTGTCTGTTGCCTTTTCAGCTATAAACTGGTCGGGTGAGCTTTTGGTATAGCTACCATGAATCACAGCTTTATTGGCCGGGCTCCCGGTTTTAGCAGCCTCTTCATTAGCCTTGTTATCCAAATCTAAAACGATCCAGCCATTCTCTTTTAAGCATTTTTTTGTTTGTGCCTCTGTATTTGTACTGGCAGCACAGACATTCTTTTCTTGCTGAAAATCACGGACGGATGCGCCGCGTTTGTAACTGAACTCACCACATGCTGAGACCGATATACTCAAAATGCCCATCGTGGTGATGGCAAGCGTCTTATTAAATTTTCGTTTTTGAAACATCCGCCTTTCCTTGATGACTCTTTAACATGGCTACAGATTACCTGAACAAGTCAGATCTGTTTCTACGCAATTTCACGTATTCAAGCTTCTGACCCAGCTCACTAGTATTGCTCCTGACGCGAACAGTACGTTTGCGACTTTTTCTTTTCTTGGATGGCTAACAGGGGCAATTAGAATGAAAATGAAACTCAACTCTCTCACCTATGCAGTGGCTCTCGCCAGTTCTGCAATGATGGCACCTACCGTGTCACAAGCAGCTGGCACGATCACGTTTGGTGAAGATCAATATGTCAGCGTCGGTTTTGGCATGCGTGGCAGCTACACCAGTGCTGAAGATGGTGCAGCTGACGGTGGACGTTCGAATGATTTTAATTTGGACAGTGCCAGACTTTACGTTTCGGGTTCGTTAAACAAATACATCAAAGGTATGTTTAACACTGAAATGAACAGCGATGAGTCAATGAAAATTATTGATGCTGCGGGTATTTTTCAATTTACACCTGATGTAGCTATCTGGGCAGGTCGTTTCTTATCACCAAGTAGTCGCGCCAATATGGCTGGTCCTTATTACACTTCTGGTGATGGTTATTGGCAAAACATTGCAGCACGTTATGGCTGGAATGGCGGCACGATTGGTCGTGATGAAGGTGTTGCCATTGTTGGTACTACTTTAGATCAACGTCTTGCTTATTCATTTGGTGCATTCGAAGCAGACAAAATCTTTTACTACAGCTTAGGTGAAGGTGCATCGACTCAAACAGCATTTAATGAAGGTGATGCCGGGGCAGCTGCTGGTGCTAGTGATGATTTGATGTATGCCGGTCGTCTGCAATACAGCTTCTGGGATAAAGAGCCAGGTTACTACGGAACAGGTAACTACTTAGGTCAAAAAGATATTTTCACCATTGGGGTATTCGGCCGTTCTAAAGGTGACGGTGCTATCTCTGCGACTGATATTGGTGACTATAGCCAATATGGTGCTGATCTGTTGATTGAGAAAAAACTATCTGCTGGTGCAGTGTCTTTTGAAGCGGCTTATTACGACTATGACACTGATGATGTTTTCTTATCTGAACAAGGTGAAGCTTACGCCGTAGGCGCTGGATATATCTTCAACCAAAAAGTGGGTTGGGGTCAGTTCATGCCGTTTGTCCATTACCAAAACTTTGATGCAGACAACGACATTGAAACAGAACGCACCGATTTTGGTGTGAACTACATCATTGATGGCTACAACGCTCAAATCACAGCCGTTTACAGAAATCTTGAAGTCACCAACGAATCAGATGATGACGCTTTTGTCATCAGTACCCAACTTCAGTTCTAGTAGAAGGAGGAACCTAATGAAAACGATAGTAAAACTTGATTTAGATAAAAAGCCATGGGAGCAGGACGGTCAAATCCATAACCGTTGGCACCCAGATATACCCATGATCGCCATGGTCAAGCCCGGTGATGAGTTCCGTGTTGAATGTATGGACTGGACCGGTGGCCAAATTGGTAACAACGACAGCGCCAACGATATCCGCGATGTTGATTTAACCCAGGTTCACTATTTAAGTGGTCCGATTGGTGTTGAAGGGGCTGAGCCTGGTGATTTAATGGTGGTAGACATTCTGGATGTCGGCACCTTTGAAGATCAGCAATGGGGGTTTAACGGTTTATTTGCTAAAGAAAACGGTGGTGGTTTCTTAACCGATCATTTCCCTGATGCAAGTAAGTCTATTTGGGATTTCCACGGTATTTACACCACATCACGTCATATTCCAAACGTGCAGTTTGCCGGCATTATGCATCCTGGTTTGATTGGTTGTTTGCCATCAAAAGAAATGCTGGAAGAGTGGAATCAGCGTGAAGCCGATTTGATTGCGACAGATCCTGACCGTGTACCGATGTTAGCTTGCCCACCTGAAGAAAAATCAGCCGTTATGGGCAGAATGAAAGGTGACGAAGCAGTTGCTGCAGCTAAAACCGGTGCTCGTACTGTGCCACCTCGTGAACACGGTGGTAACTGCGACATTAAAAACCTGACCAAAGGTTCTCGTATTTATTTCCCTGTGTATGTGAAAGACGGTGGTCTTTCTATGGGGGACCTTCACTTCTCTCAAGGTGATGGCGAGATCACATTCTGTGGTGCGATTGAGATGGCGGGTTACTTAGATATCCGCGTCAACTTAATCAAAGGCGGCGTTAAGAAATACGGCATAAAAAACCCACTGTTCAAACCCAGTGTGGTTGAGCCTAAGTACCGTGATTACTTGATTTTTGAAGGTATTTCAGTTGATGAACAAGGTAAACAACATTACCTCGACGTTAACGTGGCATACAAACAAGCGTGTTTGAACGCCATTGAGTACATGAAGAAATTTGGTTACAGCGGTCAGCAGGCCGTCTCCATTCTTGGTACAGCACCGGTTGAAGGTCATATCAGCGGCATCGTTGATGTACCAAATGCCTGTGCGACCTTGTGGTTACCCACTGAGATCTTTGATTTCGACATCATGCCTAATCCAGACGGCCCATTAGAGCTGGTGACTCCAGGTATTGATACAGCGAAAACATCTTAATTGATTAGAGGAAGAGTGCGATGCCTATTTACGACTACCGATGTGAGCAATGTGGCGAATTTTCGGCCTTACGCAAAATGAGTGAATCCAGCTTGCCCTGCACGTGTGAAAACTGTGGTGAGCCAGCAGCACGCATTATTTCAGCGCCTAATCTTGCTCTGATGGACAGTGGCAGAAAAAAAGCGTTTGAGCGTAATGAAAAATCGGCACATGCCCCGAGACAAGCACGTCGTTCCAGCTGTGGTTGTTCAGGCTCGCACACTTGCTCGACATCGCAAAAAGACACTTCATCTTCTAACGAAAATAAACAAGGAAACGGCCTATTGATGCAAACAAAGAAAACCGCACGACCTTGGATGCTCGGTCACTGAGTAACCAAACATTGTTTTAAAACTGGAGATTAATCAATGAAACATTTTAGTCGAAGAAAATTCTTAGGTAAAACAGGCGCTTTACTGGGCGCAATGATAGCGGCAGGCTTCATTAGTACATCAGCGATGGCTGAAGATTACCCGACAGCGGCGGTGAACACGACCGGTCTGGCTATTACTGACGACACAGTTAAAGTCGGTATTCTGCACTCACTGACAGGCACCATGGCTATCAGTGAAACCGGTGCTCAAGAAGCTGAAAAACTGGCGATTAAACAAATCAATGAATCAGGCGGTATTTTAGGTCGTCAAATTGAAATCATCCAGGAAGATGGTGCGAGTGACTGGCCTACGTTTGCTGAAAAATCACGTAAATTATTAGTGAACGATCACGTTGCTGCCGTATTTGGTTGCTGGACTTCTGCTTCACGTAAAGCGGCATTACCTGTATTCGAACAGCAAAATGGTCTGCTTTACTACCCAACGTTCTACGAAGGTCTGGAACAATCACATAATGTCATCTACACCGGTCAGGAAGCGACTCAACAAATCTTAGCGGGTTTGGATTGGGTAGCGAAAGAAAAAGGTGCAAAAACGTATTATCTGATTGGCTCTGATTACATCTGGCCACGTACATCAATGAAAATTGCCCGTAAACATATCGAAAATGTCTTAGGTGGCAAAGTAGTGGGTGAAGAGTACAAACCATTAGGTGATACACAGTTCGGTTCGGTTATTAACAAAATCCGTCTGAAAAAACCTGACGTTATTTTCGCGGCTGTTGTTGGTGGTTCTAATGTTGCATGGTTCAAGCAGTTAAATGCAGCAGGTATTACTGGTGCGAAACAAACGCTGGTCACAATTTCTGTTACTGAAGATGAAGTCTTAGGTATCGGTGGTGAAAACCTGGTCGGTTTCTACTCAGTTATGAAGTATTTCCAAAGTCTGGATAACGACAACAATAAAGCTTTCGTTAAAGCCTTTAAAGAAATGCATGGCGATGACAGCGTTATTGGTGACGTGACGCAAGCGGCTTACTTAGGCCCATGGTTATGGAAAGCAGCTGTTGAAAAAGCTGGCAGCTTTGATGTCGATAAAGTGGTGGCTGCTTCAGAAGAAGGTGATATTGAGCTGAAAACAGCACCTGAAGGTTATGTGAAGTTACATCCAAACCACCATCTGTGGAGCTACACTCGCGTAGCTGAATGGCAAAAAGATGGTCAAGCGAAAGTGATTTACGAATCACCAGAACTGATCGAACCAAATCCATTCCCAGCAGGTTATCAATAGACCGCAGTACCAAGATGGGCAGGCTGCATAAGCAGCTTGCCCTCTCTTAAACACGTTTCAATCACTCTTTTCAGATCACCTTCGGAGTAGCGTTATGGGCGATTATTCAATACAAGAATTGACATCAATTCTGGCCATGCAAGGGTTTGCTGGTTTGAGTTTATTCAGTGTTCTACTTTTAATGGCACTGGGCCTTGCAATTATTTTCGGGCAGATGGGCGTCATTAATATGGCCCATGGCGAGTTTATGGCAGTAGGGGCTTATACGACCTACATACTGTCAGTCATGACAGAAAAATACTTTCCTGATTTTCTGAGTTATTACTTTATTTTTGCTATCGTCGCCTCATTTTTTGTGGCTGGCGTTATTGGCTACTTTGTTGAGTGGCTGCTTATCAGGCATCTATACAAACGTCCTCTGGATACGCTGTTAGCGACATGGGGATTAAGCTTGATCATGCAACAGATTTTTCGTTCTCTGTTCGGCGCACGTGAAGTCAGCCCAACATTACCAGACTGGTTAATGGGGTCATGGATGCCAACAGATACGGTATTTATACCGATTAATGGCTTGTTTGTACTGGGTTTAACCGCGTTAGTGACCTTTGGCGTCTTTATTCTGATGTATCGCTCAACCTGGGGACTTAATGTCCGTGCTACCACCCAAAACCGTGTAATGAGTGGTGCAGTGGGTATTAATACCCAAAAAGTGGATCGTATGACCTTTGCGCTTGGTTGTGGCATTGCCGGTGTGGCTGGTGCAGCATTTACCACTATCGCATCAACAGGTCCAACAACAGGTTCTCTCTATATTGTTGACACCTTTATGGTGGTGGTTTTCGGTGGTGCTGCAAGTTTATTCGGCACGATAGCTTCAGCCTTCAGTATTGCCCAGGCGCAATCGATTCTGGAGTTCTTTATCAGTGGTTCTATGGCAAAAGTGCTGACATTACTGACGATCGTTATCATTCTGATGATTCGTCCAGAAGGTCTGTTTGCCAATAAAGTTCGTAAATAAGCAGTAGGAGATAACCATATGAATTTTGTCTATGACAGATTATTGGGTGGCAGAAACGGCGCCATCGGTATTGGCATCCTTGCGCTGCTTATTCTGATTGTATTGCCGCTGGCACTGGATATTTTCCGCCTTAACCTGGTGGGGAAATACCTGACTTACGCCTTTGCCGCGGTCAGTCTGGTTTTACTTTGGGGATACGGCGGCATTCTGAGTTTAGGACAAGGTGTATTTTTTGGCCTCGGTGGCTACGCAATGGCGATGTTTCTGAAACTGGAAGCATCGGATCCGGAGAGTACCGCCATTCAATCCACACCAGGTATTCCTGATTTTATGGACTGGAATCAGTTAACAGAATTACCCTGGTTCTGGGTACCTTTCGAGCACCTATGGGTGGCGATTCTGGCGATATTTGTCGTGCCAGCAGCCTTTGCCTATCTTATTGGTGTATCCATGTTTAAACGTCGGGTAAGTGGAGTTTATTTTGCCATCATTACTCAGGTTGTCGCTTTGATTTTGACTATTTTGATTGTCGGTCAACAAGGTTACACCGGTGGTATCAATGGTATTACTGACCTAAAAACCTTAAATGGCTGGAGTATTCGTCCAGATTCAGCGAAGTACGTCTTATATTTCGTCAATGCAGTGTTATTACTGGCGGTTATCTGTGTCAGCCGTTTTGTACTGACCAGTAAATTTGGTCGACTGCTACTGGCGATGAAAGATAAAGAAGATCGTGTTCGCTTCTCTGGTTATGACGTAGCCAGCTTTAAAATCTTTATCTTCTGTCTGGCTGCTGTGATTTCAGCCATTGGTGGCGCTATGTTCACTTTGCAGGTTGGCTTTATGTCACCATCATTTGTCGGCATCGTACCTTCGATTGAAATGGTTATTTTTGCTGCCGTGGGTGGACGTATGTCGCTCATCGGTGTGGTGTATGGCACCTTACTAGTTAATGCTGGGAAAACAGCATTCTCAGAATCGTTTCCTGAAGTCTGGTTATTCCTGATGGGCGGTTTATTTATCGCTGTGGTGATGTTCTTCCCGAATGGATTAGCCGGTATTTATGACAAATACGTCAGAACGCTGCCTTTCATGCAACGTCTGTTGGGCGAGAAAAAAGCAGAGACTGACATCAAAACTGAAGCGAAAGCTGAATTAGAAGGAGCCAAATAATGGGTACTGAAACTGATTTCCTGTTGGCAATTGAAGATTTGACCGTCTCATTTGATGGCTTCAAGGCAGTAGATTCATTGAATCTGTATATCGATAAAAATGAGCTACGTGTGGTCATCGGCCCAAACGGGGCTGGTAAAACCACCTTACTGGATTTGATTTGCGGTAAAACCAAAGCCAGCTCAGGCTCGATCAAGTTTAAAAATACAGAGCTTACTAAACTGTCAGAGCACGCAATTGTTCGTACCGGTGTAGGACGTAAGTTTCAGACACCATCGATTTACGAAACATTAACGGTTTACGAAAATCTGGAGGTGTCTTATCCGGAAGGGCGGGGCGTGTTTGGTAGCTTGTTCTTCAAAGCTGACGAAAAGGTGAAAGAAACTGTATTAAGAATAGCGGAAGAGATTCAGTTATTAGATGAACTGGATACCGAAGCCGCTGTTTTGAGTCATGGTCAGAAACAATGGTTAGAAATAGGTATGTTACTGATGCAAGACCCAGAGCTATTAATGCTCGATGAGCCTGTAGCCGGTATGAGCGCGAAGGAACGCGACGAAACAGCAGAATTGTTGAATCGTATCTGCAAAAACCGTTCGGTGATTGTGATTGAGCATGATATGGAGTTTGTGAAAAAGATTGCTCACAAAGTCACCGTATTACATCAAGGCAAGATTCTGGCTGAAGGCGCTATGGATAAAGTGCAGTCAGACGAGAAAGTCGTTGAAGTTTATTTAGGCCATTAAGCGAATAGCGAGGAAATTGATATGTTTGAAGTAGAAAACTTAAAAGTCAGCTATGGCCAGAGTGAAGTGATTCATGAAATCAGCTTTTCAGCGAATAAAAATGAAACACTGGCCATTATGGGCCGTAACGGGATGGGTAAAACCACACTGTTCAAATCCTTAATGGGTATCTTGCCAAGTTCGGCGACGAAGGTTGAATTAGAAGGGACTGATTTAGATGGTATGGATAGCTATAAACGTGTTGCCAGTGGCTTAGCTTATGTACCGCAGGGACGGATGATTTTTCCCAATCTGACCGTGCAGGAAAATATTGAAACCGGATTACAGGTCAGTAAACAGAAAAAAATTCCGGAAGATATTTTTTCCTTATTCCCTGTGTTACATGAGATGCGTCATCGTAAAGGCGGTAACTTGTCTGGTGGTCAACAGCAACAGCTGGCGATTGCCCGTGCCCTGGTGACCAATCCCAAAGTCTTGCTTTTGGATGAACCAACCGAAGGTATTCAGCCTTCTATTATTAAAGATATTGCAAAAGTACTGAATGAAATCCGTGAAATGCGTGAGATAACGATTGTGGTATCAGAGCAGGTATTAAGCTTCACGATGGATATTGCCGATCGGATTATGGTGATCGAAAAAGGCAATTTGATTCATGAAGATCTGCGTGAAAATGTGGATGCAGCCAAAATCAAACAATACCTGACAGTGTAAAAATAACAACATCCTCTTTGATTTTATGCAAAGAGGATGTTTTAGTCATGCTATCTTTACGGCATGAAAACAGGACAGAATGCGTGACCCAATTGATAGACAGAACGCAACTTAATACCGTAATGACGGGCTGGGATGCCCGTCTTCAGTTAGTTTTTATCGAACGTGACGGTAAAACAATTCTGGCAAAAAAGGCTCATTCAGGGCCGTTAACGATTCAAAAATGTTTATATCCGGAAGGCCCGACTCCCACACATGTTTTGGTGATTCATCCACCGGGGGGGGTGGCAGGTGGAGACCGTTTAGCACTGAACTTTAGTTTGGCAAAAACGGCCAAAAGCTTTATCACCACACCGGGTGCCACCAAATGGTATAAATCGGCAGGACGTGAGGCCAGTCAAACACTGCATATAGAGCAGGCGGATCACAGTCTTCTTGAATGGTTTCCACAAGAAAATATTGTGTTTGATGGGGCTGATGTCACCTTAAAGACACAGGTAAAATTAAGCCAATACGCTCATTTCGCCGGCTGGGATATCAGTTGCCTTGGTCGACAAGCCAGTGGCGAACAGTGGCAGCAGGGCCGCTATAAACAAGTGTTAGAAATATCGCGTGAACAACGGTTGTTATGGCAGGAAACCGCGGTGTTTAAACCGGATAGCCATGTTGTCACTGCGCTGGCCGGGCTGAGAGGGTTTCCAGTATTTGGTAGCTTTGTGGTTACCGCGGGTGAAGTACCCGATGCTGTCATTGAACAATGTCGACAAATCACACTGAATTCTGACGCCCAATACGGCGTTTCCGCCTTACCAGAAGTGTTTACGGCACGTTATATCGGTAGCTGTGCACAAGAAGCACGTCAGTATTTTGAAAGACTATGGGCTTGTCTGCGCCCATGGTATGCAAATTCACAAGCAATACGCCCACGCATCTGGGCAACCTGAACATTTTATAGGACCTGTGACATGGATTTAACGCCAAGAGAAAAAGATAAATTACTGATTTTTACCGCGGCATTATTAGCTGAACGCCGTAAAGAACGTGGTGTGAAATTAAACTACCCGGAAGCCGTGGCCTATATCACCGCTGCCATTATGGAAGGTGCCAGAGACGGTCGCAGTGTGAGTGACTTGATGAGTTATGGCACGACCTTACTGACCCGTGAAGATGTGATGGATGGCATTGCCGAAATGGTCACTGAAATTCAGGTGGAAGCCACGTTTCCAGATGGCACCAAGTTAATTACTGTTCACGACCCGATAGTGTGAGGTGACAAAATGATTCCAGGTGAAATGCGTTTTGCAAAAGGTGATATCGAGCTGAATGTTCAGCGTGAGACAAAATTAATTGACGTCTCCAATTCAGGTGACCGTCCTGTTCAGGTGGGCTCGCATTACCACTTTTATGAGGTAAACGAAGCTTTACTGTTTGATCGTGAGCAGGCCTATGGTTTTCGTTTAAATATTGCTGCGGGCACCGCTGTCCGGTTTGAACCTGGGCAAATGCGTAGCGTCGAGCTGGTGAAACTGGCGGGGGCACAAACAGTGTTTGGTTTTGCTGGTAAAGTGATGGGGGCCTTGTCATGAGTCTTAAAATTTCACGTCAGGCCTATGCTGAAATGTTTGGTCCCACTGTCGGTGACAGAGTTCGCCTGGCAGACACCGAACTGTGGATTGAAGTCGAAAAAGATCTCACTACTTACGGGGAAGAAGTCAAATTCGGTGGTGGCAAAGTGATTCGCGATGGCATGGGGCAATCACAACTCCCTGCAGCAGAAGTGGCGGATACGGTCATCACTAACGCACTGATTATTGATGCAGTCACCGGCATTATCAAAGCTGATGTGGGTCTTAAAGATGGCCATATCTGGCAAATAGGTAAAGCCGGTAATCCAGATATTCAACCTAACGTGACTATTCCTATTGGTGCCGGTACCGAGATTATTGCCGGTGAAGGCATGATTCTGACTGCCGGTGGCATTGATAGTCATATCCACTGGATTTGCCCACAACAAATTGAAGAAGCCCTGACCTCGGGTGTGACAACAATGTTAGGTGGTGGCACCGGACCAGCAACAGGGACTTTTGCTACTACCTGTACGCCCGGATCATGGCATATTCACCGTATGCTGGAAGCGGCAGAAGCGTTTCCTATGAACATGGGCTTTTTTGGCAAAGGCAATGTGTCTTTGCCTGAACCTGCCCGTGAACAAGTCGAGGCGGGTGTCATTGGCCTGAAATTGCATGAGGACTGGGGCACCACGCCGGCAGCGATTGATAACTGTTTGAGCGTGGCAGAGGAAATGGATATTCAGGTGGCGATTCATACCGATACCTTAAATGAATCGGGCTTTGTGGAAACCACCTTAGCTGCATTTAAAAACCGGACCATTCATACTTTCCATACAGAAGGTGCCGGTGGTGGTCATGCGCCTGATATTATCAAAGCCATCAGCTCACAAAATGTCTTGCCGTCATCAACTAATCCGACCCGACCGTTTACTGTGAATACGCTGGATGAACATCTGGATATGTTGATGGTGTGTCATCACCTTGATCCGGCTATTGCTGAGGATGTGGCTTTTGCGGAATCACGGATTCGCCGTGAAACCATTGCCGCTGAGGATATTCTGCATGACACTGGTGCCTTTGCGATGATGTCATCCGATTCACAGGCGATGGGACGCGTGGGTGAAGTGATTATGCGCACCTGGCAAACGGCTCACAAAATGAAAGTGCAACGTGGGACTTTGCCGGAAGATACCAAAGATGGCGCGGACAATACCGATAACTTTCGGGTTAAACGGTATATTGCTAAATACACTATTAACCCAGCGATAACTCACGGCATTTCACATATTGTGGGTTCAATCGAGCCAGGGAAATTTGCTGATTTGGTGTTATGGCGACCGGCATTTTTTGGCGTTAAACCGTCATTAATCTTAAAAGGGGGCAGCATTGCTTCAGCAGCGATGGGAGATCCTAATGCCTCAATCCCAACACCGCAGCCCGTGCATTATCGTCCGATGTTTGCCAGTTTTGGTAAGGGGCTTAAAAGCTCATTAACCTTTGTATCGCAAGCGGCTATGGATAATCCAGAAGTGAAAAATCTGAACTTATCCAAACCACTTGTCGCCGTGAAAAACTGCCGGCAGGTAACGAAAAAAGATATGGTATTAAACGATGCAACACCGGATATCAGCGTCGATCCTGAAACTTATCAGGTGCTGGCAGATGGCGAATTATTGATTTGCGATCCGGCCACAGAGTTGCCGATGGCACAACGCTATTTTCTTTTTTAGAGTAAGAGCATGCTTGAAATACATACAAAATTAACAGACAACAACATCAGCGACTTTGATGACAAGGTGTCGATGAGTTTTGATTTACGTCAAAAAAGTCGAATCCGGGTCAAGCTGGCATCAGGTCGGGAAGCGGCTATTTTTATGGCCAGAGGCGAAATCTTACGTGGTGGTGATGTGCTGCAAGCACAGGATGGTTCTATCATTCAGGTGCAAGCTGCTGATCAGCAAGTGATGATTGTCACAACCCATTCTGCTCATGCCCTGATGCGGGCGGCTTATCATTTGGGTAATCGTCACGTACCGCTGGAAATTGGCGACGGCTGGTTAAAGCTGGAAGCCGATTATGTATTAAAAGATATGTTGTTGGGATTGCATGTGAATGTGGAAGAAACCCAAGCACCGTTTGAACCTGAAGCCGGTGCCTATGGCGGTGGTCATCACCATCATCATGATGATCACGACCACGATCACGATCATTCACATCACCACCATCATTAATCATGACCACCACGGCAGCATTTTCCCGATTATTACAACTGGCCAGTCCAGCATTACCTATCGGTGCCTACAGCTATTCTCAAGGGTTTGAATGGGCGATCGAGTCGGGTGATGTCACAGATAAAACATCGGCACAGCGTTGGATCAGCGATGTATTGCTGACCTATTATGCCCAGTTTGAATTGCCTGTGATTAAACGTTTGTTTATGGCCTGGCAGAGCATGGATGAAACGGCCATAAACCATTGGGATAGTTATTATAAAGCGGGTAGGGATAGTGCTGAAACCTGGCTTGAATCGAGACAGATGGGCTATTCCTTATTACGTCTGCAACAGGATTTAGATGCCTGGCCACAAGCGATGTTAGATGTTGTCGCTTCAATTGATGAGCCAAGTTTCCCTACGGTGTATGCGGCTACGGCAGTGAACTGGCAGATAAGCTTGCATGAAATGCTGCATGTTTATGCCTGGTCATGGATAGAAAATCAGGTCAGTGCAGCGATGAAAGCGATTCCTTTAGGCCAGGTGGCAGGGCAGCAAATTCTGGTTGCTGTCAGCGAACAAATAACGATAGTCATAGAGCAGGCCATGCAATGTGCTGATGATGATATCAGTAACTTCTGTCCGGCTCTGAGTATCGCCAGTTGCCGACATGAAACACAATATTCAAGATTATTCCGTTCTTAAAGTGAGGTATGAATGAAAGAACCATTACGGGTAGGTATTGGCGGGCCGGTTGGCTCAGGCAAAACGGCATTAACCCTGGCCTTATGTAAGCGTTTGCGTGATACCTATAATATTGCCGTTGTTACCAACGATATTTATACCAAAGAAGATGCTCAGTTTCTGACCCGAAATGAAGCCCTGTCTGCCGACCGAATTATTGGTGTGGAAACCGGTGGTTGTCCACATACCGCGATTCGTGAAGATGCATCGATGAATCTGGAAGCGGTGGCACAGCTCAGTAAACGTTTCGAGCCATTGGATATCGTGTTTATTGAGAGTGGTGGCGATAATCTGGCAGCGACTTTCAGCCCGGAGCTTTCGGATTTGACCTTGTACGTGATTGACGTATCGGCCGGTGAAAAAATACCGCGTAAGGGTGGGCCGGGCATCACTAAATCTGATTTGCTCATTATTAACAAAACAGATCTGGCACCTTTAGTCGGTGCATCATTAGAAGTGATGGATGAGGACGCGAAACGTATGCGTGGTGAGCGACCTTTCTTTTTTACCAATCTAAAAGATGAACAAGGTCTGGATGAGATTATCTTGTTTATTGAAAAACAAGGCTTAATGCTGCACTAACTAAATGACGAGGAATTGATTATGAAAAAAAGCCTTTTGATATTCATGACATTGATGGGATTGCCGCTGTCTGCGATGGCACATCCAGGACATGATGCAGTGGGATTTATGAGTGGTGTTTTACATCCGCTGACCGGGCTTGATCACTTATTAGTGATGTTGGCTATTGGTTTCTGGGCAGCGCGGGCGCCGACACAGAATCGCTTTCAGATACCAGCGTTATTTATTAGTTTTCTGCTTGTAGGCCTGACAATGGGCGCCTTTATGGGACAGTCCAATATAGTTGAGATGGGCATTGCCGTTAGTGTCATCGCTATGGGCGTTGTGTTGCTATTGAGTGCCAAAATCAATGTTGTCTGGCAGATTGCCTTAACTAGCGTATTTGGATTGATGCATGGTTTTGTTCATGGTCAAGAACTCATTCTGGCGAATAATGGTTTGCAGGCGATCATCGGATTAGTACTGACAACGTCAGTCTTATTGCTTATTGGCTTTGTTCTGGGTAACCAGAAAGATAGCGTGGGACGTTATCTGCAAAGCCTGTTAGTATCCGTGCTAACGGTAGCAGGAGCATTTTTCCTTATCGCATAAAGTCCATGCTGGTCAGTATATAAAAAATGTCCTGAGTCTGATCAGGGCATTTTTTTATACGTAGAATTACGTAGATAAAATCACTAAGAGCATCAGTTAAGATGTTGAATCGTTTGTTGTACCAAGTTGCTGTTTGTTTAACGGACAGGCAAAAGCATCTTCCCAACGTCAGGATAAGAATTTGACACCGAATGATGCCATAACTCCTTCTTCTGAAAGTGAAGCACCACAACGTATTGTCAAAATACGTCGGGATTACAATACCTGGGTTGCCAATGAAACACTGGAAGACTACGCCCTAAGATTTACGCCAAATTCATTTAGAAAATGGCCGATTTTTCGTGTCTCCAATACCGCTTTGGGCGCAATATCGTTTCTGGTTTTAGAAGCTATAGGCGGCACCATCGCCGTCAACTACGGATTTACCAATGCCTTTTGGGCGATCTTAACCGTTAGTTTAATTATCTTTTTAACCAGCCTGCCGATTAGCCACTATGCTGCTAAATATGGTCTGGATATGGACTTGCTGACGCGTGGTGCGGGCTTTGGTTATATCGGATCGACGATTTCTTCGTTTGTCTATGCCACGTTCACCTTTATATTGTTTGCGCTCGAAGCGGTGATCATGGCGTATGCGCTGAGTTTATATTTCACCATACCGCTTTATGTCAGTTATCTCATTTGTGCTGTAGTGGTGATTCCATTAGTCACGCATGGAGTGACCTTAATCAGTCGTATTCAGATGCTGACCCAGCCCTTGTGGCTGTTTATGATGATATTGCCATTGGTGTTTATCTTTATTAAACAACCCGATGCGTTTAGCGGTCTGATTAATTTTGCCGGTGAGTCCGGCTATGACAGTGACTTTAATATCTATATGTTTGGCACGGCTGTGGCGATTGCTATGGCATTAATCCCACAAGTTGGTGAGCAAGTCGACTTCTTGCGTTTTATGCCAGAACGTACCAGTAAAAATAATCTGAAATGGCATTTGGGCGTATTAATGGCCGGTCCAGGCTGGATTTCCATGGGCATGGCAAAAATGTTTATCGGCGCATTATTGGCTTATCTGGCATTAATGGCGGGAATGAGCGTTGAGCAAGCCATCAATCCAACCCATATGTATTACGTGGGCTTTAGTTATGTTTTCTCTAATCCGGATGTGCTGCTGGCCGTTACCGTGTTTTTTGTGGTGCTGTCACAAATTAAAATCAATATCACTAATGCCTATGCTGGATCATTAGCCTGGTCCAACTTTTTTGCTCGTTTGACCCATAGTCATCCCGGTCGTGTGGTGTGGTTATTATTTAATGTATTGATCGCCACCATGCTGATGTTGTTGGATGTATTCCAGGCGCTGGAACAGATTCTGGGCTTGTATTCCAATATCGCGATTTCGTGGATTACTGCTGTTGTTGCTGATCTGGTTATTAATAAGCCGCTTGGATTAAGCCCGAAAGGTGTCGAGTTTCGTCGTGCTTATTTATATGACATTAATCCGGTAGGCGTTGGGGCGATGGGCATTGCCTCACTGCTTTCTGTAACCGCTTTTCTGGGTGTGTTTGGGCTGGAAGCGCAGGCATTTTCTTCATTTATCGCCATGTTTACTGCCTTGGTTGCTTCACCATTGATTGCCTGGTTTACCAAGGGAAAATATTATCTCGCCCGACAACCTTTTAAATTTCATCCAAGCAAAACCAAAGAAACCTGCAGTATTTGTGGCCGTGATTATGAAATTCAGGACGTGGCTTATTGTCCTGCCTATCAAGGGCCGATTTGCTCTCTATGCTGCTGTCTGGATGCTCGCTGTAATGATGCTTGTAAACCACATGGACGTTTGACGTCACAATGGGAAGCCATTATTAGTAAAGTCTTGCCAAAAGCGTTGTCAGGCAATATTCATAGTGGTGTCGGACATTATTTATTATTGATGTCACTGACGGTACTAATCCTGGCCTCAATCTTCGGCTTGATCTATGTACATATCTCACTCACGGTCACTGAATATTCAGCGCATATCATGCCAGCGATACAGCTTGGTTTTATCAAAGCGTTTTCCGCCCTGGTATTAGTCAGTGGCATTATTGTCTGGTGGCTGGTGCTGACATCACAAAGCCGGAATGTAGCTCAGCAGGAATCAAATAATCAGAATAATTTATTACAGCGTGAGATTATTCTGCATAAACAAACGGACGCCGAGCTACAACAGGCACGCGTGGTGGCTGAGCAGGCCAATCAGGCGAAAAGTCGTTATATCACGGGTATTAGTCATGAGTTACGTACACCGCTGAACAGCATTTTGGGTTATGCCCAGTTACTTGATAATAATGCCGATATTGTCGACAGTAATAAACACGCTACAAAAGTGATTTTACGCAGTGGTGAGCATTTATTGTCATTGATTGAAGGCACGCTTGATATTGCCCGTATTGAAAGTGGCAAGTTGCAGTTTGATATTAAATCTTTACGGTTTCCTGAATATATTCAACAGATTGTCAGCATGTTTGAAATTCAGGCGAAGAATAAAGGATTGTATTTTAACTACCATATTCCAGCGGATTTACCACCAGTGGTTCGTGCCGATCACAAACGTTTAAGCCAGATCTTAATCAATATTATCGGTAATGCGGTGAAATATACCCGTGAGGGTGGTATTGATATCCGGTTTCGTTATGCTCGTGAATTCTTGTCAATTGAGGTGGCGGATACCGGACCCGGTATTGACGAAAAAGATATTGAAAATATCTTCCAGCCCTTTGTCAGAGGCAATACTGCTACAGGTGTCGGTGGAACGGGGCTGGGTCTGACGATTTGTAAATTATTAACTCAATTAATGGGCGGCGTGTTAGATCTGGAAAGTAAAGTGGGTGAGGGCACCACATTTTACATTAGGTTATTTTTACCTTCTGTGCGTCTTGATGAAGCCTTACCATCGTTGGCACTGCGTATGCCTGTGGGCTACAAGGGACGTCGACGTAAACTGCTCGTGGTGGATAATGAACCTATCGACAGAGAATTATTAATCAATGTACTGGAGCCTTTAGGCTTTGACGTCAGAGAAGCAGCGTCAGGCCCAGAATGTTTACGTATTTATCCTGACTTCAAACCTGATATTATTTTCATGGATCTGGCGATGCCGGAAATGGATGGTTGGGAAACCTGTCATCTGATTCGAAACGTACATCAGTCTGATGTCCACATATGTATCATTTCTGCTAATGCCTTTGACCGAAATCTGGAAAATTCCTCCGGTATTTTACCGAGTGACTTTGTCCTCAAACCGGTTAATTTAATGGAGCTTATCAACTGGATTGGTGAACGACTGAACTTAGAGTGGATACAAGCAGAGGATGAACGGTCTGAGATAAAACAGATCACAGACAGCCAACAACCACTGCCTGAAAAACAGGTGCTTGAATCCCTGCTTGAAATGCTGGATCTCGGCTATATCATGGGGCTAAAAGAAATCATTGATGAGCTTGATTCGCAAGGGACGGTGAGTAAGTCGTTTATTAGTGAAATGCGTCGAATGGCAGAATCATTCCAACTGGAGAATATGAAACAATTTATCAAAGAGAAACTGCAAAATGACTGAGGCAAATCAAAATGCTGTGGTGCTGGTCGTCGATGATGCGCCTGAAACACTAGCACTTTTACATGCTTCTCTTGTGGAGTCCGGTTATACCGTTCTGGTAGCCAATAATGGAAAAGATGCCATTCGAATCTGTAATGAGGCTTATCCGGATATTGTATTACTTGATGCTGTGATGCCTGAACTTGGCGGATTCGATGTGTGTCGCCGATTAAAGCAGGATATCAATACTCGCCATATTCCGGTGATTTTTATGACTGGTCTTACCGAGTCTGAAGATGTCGTCGCTGGATTTTCTGCCGGTGGCATTGATTATGTCACCAAACCCTTAAGTCCAATTGAAGTCATTGCCCGGTTAAATACCCATCTGAAAAATTCTAGAATGATGAGTCATACCCAAGGGGCGCTTGATGCCTTCGGTCAGGCGGCTATTGCTGTGCTTCCAGGTACCGATAAAATTATCTGGCAAACGCCGTTGGCCCGTGATCTGGTAGAAAAATATCTTAATGATAAAGAGGATGGGGGAACCCATGCTGAGCAATTACAGCAATGGATTCAACAATTAAGTGAAGGCGGTAAAAAACGGTTACGACCACTGATGATTAACCATCCAACAGGACGGTTAATTTTTACCCCAGCCGATATTCGTAATGATGAGCAATGGCTTATCTTGTTACGAGAAGAGTCAGAAGCCGCTCAGGTCGAAGCCTTAAAAGCCGTCTTTAATCTGACCAAGCGTGAGGCTGAGGTATTACACTGGGTCATTTTAGGGAAAACCGATAAAAGTATTGGGGAAATTCTTGGTACCAGTCCCAGAACAGTGAATAAACATATGGAACATGTGTTTGTGAAGCTGGGCGTTGAGACCCGAACGGCTGCCGCCTCATTAGCTGTTACCAAGCTGCACACCTTAAGCGGTCATGCTAACGATACTTAAAAGCAAAACACGGGAATGCCGTCAGCTGTGACGTAATAGTGACCGGCGCCTTATAGGCGTTTTTCATTTTCCATGGCCATACTTCCATCATACCGAGCTACAAAACAGGTATTTTTCTCTGCTTGAATTTAACTAAAGCTGACTTGATCCAGGTCATAACGCAATGTATTTCAAAATGTTACTGTATTAATGACTCAGTAATCATAATGCAGCGAATGCAAGGAGCATTGATATGACGGGAATGATGAAAGCAGCCGCCTTTATTGAAAAAGGCCGTATTGAAATTGTTGAGAAACCGATTCCTGATATTGGTGATAACGACGCCCTGATCCGCATCACCACGACCACGATCTGTGGTACTGATGTTCACATTCTGAAAGGGGAATATCCCGTCGAGCAGGGATTAACTATCGGTCATGAACCCGTGGGTATTATCGAGAAACTGGGTAAAAATGTACAAGACTATAAAGAAGGTCAGCGCGTTATTGCCGGGGCAATATGCCCGAGTTTCCATTCTTACGCCTGTCAGGACGGATTGCCAGCTCAGGATGGCGGTTGCCATAGTCATGGTTATAAACCCATGGGTGGCTGGCGTTTTGGTAATACTATTGATGGCGCACAAGCTGAGTTTTTAGTGGTGCCGGATGCACAGGCCAATTTAGCACCCGTGCCCTATGGCTTAACTGATGAACAAGTTTTGATGTGCCCTGACATCATGTCGACAGGTTTTGCAGGGGCTGAATCTGCAAACATAAAAATTGGTGATATTGTGGCGGTGTTTGCCCAAGGACCGATTGGTTTGTGTGCGACAGCAGGCGCGAGATTAAAAGGGGCCAGCCTGATAATTGCGATTGATGGTATTGATGAACGATTATCTTATGCCAGGCAGTTAGGAGCGGACATCACGCTGGACTACCGTAAAGTCGATATCATTTCAGAAATCATGAAAATTACGGGTGGGCGTGGTGTGGATGCGGTGATTGAAGCCCTGGGAACACAACAAACCTTTGAGTCAGCCTTACGCGTATTAAAACCGGGCGGGACATTGTCCAGTTTAGGTGTGTATTCAACCGATTTAACAATTCCACTTGATGCCTTCAGTGCGGGCCTGGGTGACCATAAAATCATCACCAGTTTATGTCCTGGGGGTAAAGAGCGTATGCGACGCCTGATGAGTGTGATTGAATCAAATCGGGTTAACCTACAGGATATGGTGACGCACCGTTATAAACTGGATGATATCGTTGATGCTTATGACCTGTTTTCTCATCAGCGGGATGGGGTATTAAAAGTGGCGATAACAATGTGATTTTTCGTTAATTAATACACAGTTTTTACTATCCAAAACAAGCGTTTCAGCGTAGAGTACGCCTAACTTTTTTAGGGGTAGAGTGATGACGCAGTTTGCTACAACATTGATCGAGTCTTTAGCGATTGGTCGGTCATTTGTTTTACCGGATTTAGAGCAGTTTGTTAATGACAATTACCGCTGTATTCGTCTGCATGATGCAATGCAACTTGAGCTTGACTCCGGCGAAGCCTTTCTATTTGATTATGGTGTGGTGGTGTTTTGGGGCGTTACTGAAAACACCAAGCAATCCTTACTGACAAAAATTCAGACATTTGTTCTTGATTCAAAAATCATCCCCGACTTTGAGCAATATGCTTTTGATAGTCATACTGACACGATCAAAATGCATGCTGATAAAATCAGTTTTGCAAACGAAGACAGTATGGAACGCCTGGCCGTGTCACATGCACTCGCTCAGTCTGTCAAATTGGCTGAATTTGAACGACTGGCGCAGGAAGTGATTCAAGCTCATGCTCATATTCCGGTCTCATTAGCCAAAACCGGTAAAGTGGCGATGAGCAGAAAAGCCATTGCCAAGTCACGCGGTGTGTTGTTTGGTGCTCGTGGCGATATTCTGTTGAACTATAGTTTATTGGATACGCCGGAATTTTTCTGGGATTATCCTGAGCTTGAACCTTTATATACTATGGTTTCACGCTATCTGGACGTGGTTGCCCGAATTAATGTGTTAAATAAAAAGCTGGAAAGCATTCATGAGTTACTGGATATGCTGGCCAATGAGCAGAATCATAAACATTCATCGACCTTAGAGTGGATAATTATTATCCTGATCGCACTGGAAATCGTGCTGTTTTTGCATTAAAAAAGAGCCAGATCGATAGCGATCTGACTCTTTAGAACAGGTCTATACTTTAAAACGTCCCATAAGATTCATCATATTTTCAGAGAAGTTGGTGATTTTTTTCGATATCTCATCACCTGTTTTTGACACTTGTTGGGCTGATTCAGTTTGTTGATTCAAGCCATGCAGGTTTTTACTGATATCTTCAGCAACAGCAGTTTGTTCTTCTGTTGCTGCAGCCGTTTGAATTGCCATATCGTTAACACGGCGAGATGATGCCCTGATTTCATCAAACACAGTAGACGCTTCCTGGAAAGTATTAGCGGTTTTATCCACATCCGTTTTACCCTGCGTGATGGCTGAAGATGACTGGCTGACCGAGTTTTGCAGCTGTGTAATAATCTGGCTGATATCATCCGTGCTTTGCTGGGTTCTTGTTGCCAAAGAACGTACTTCATCAGCAACAACGGCAAAACCACGGCCATGATCACCCGCGCGGGCAGCTTCAATGGCTGCATTCAGTGCTAATAGATTCGTTTGCTCAGCGACTGAGCTAATGACTTCTAATACCGATAAAATACTGGTGGAGTTTTGTTCGAGTTGTTGAGAGCAGTTGAGGACAATATCCATGTCTTTGATAAGCTCTGAAATACATTTATTCGATTCTTCAACAACATGTATGCCTTTTACAGCCAGTTGTGATGTTTGATCGGCTTCTGAGGCTGAGTTGGTCGCCACATTCGACATTTCTTTATTAGCCAGCGTCATTTCATGCACAGCACTGACAATCGACTCAGTAGATAAATTCAAGGTTTCATTAATACTTTTTGTTTTGTTAGACGAATCAGCCAATTGCACTGTGAGAGAGCTGAGTCCTTTGACGTTATCCAATGTGGTTTTGATTAAATCCTGTAACTTTTCAACAAATCGGTTGAAAGATTGTGCCAACTCGCCGAACTCATCTTTTGAGCTGGTATCCAGGCGGGCAGTTAAATCGCCATCACCTGAGGCGATCATATCAATGCGTTTGATGAGATCGTTTATGTCAGAAGTGAGTTTTTTGGGTACCGTGTAACTGAAGTATAGTGCAACAACGATAATTGCTAGTACAACGATGATAGTGACGGTCATACTGCGCTTCAGGTCGCTTTTTAGTTGTGTGTCTAAAACGTGAAATTTATTCAGTAACACTTCGCCTTTTTTATCCAATATGGAACGTAGGTTCTGGAACGCTTCTTCTTCCTGCTGAGCTAATTCTTGTTGATTGGAGGCTGTTGATTCGTTCACCATTCTTTCAGTGGCGATGTTCCAGTTTTTAAAGGCTTCTTCAAAGGCTTCCTTACCATTAGAAACATCAGGATAGATTTTTGTGTAGTCTAAAAACTGTTCGTATCGTTGACGAGCTTGTTGAATATTTTCCTGCCAGACTTTAGTTTCTTCTGCTTTATCGCCTCGATCGGTAAGAATATTAATTGAAGCGATTTTTGCTTGATGTAAGTCCCGGTCTGCATTAAGAATCTTCTCATTTGCAGGCATAAATAATTCAGTCTGTAATTCTATTGCGTGATTTTGTTTACTCATCATCCATAAAAACATGGCAATGACAACAACGATCGTTAACCCCATCACGACTACGGGTATGGAGCTTTTTGTTCTAATGCTTTGCAGGTTTATATTCATTTTTTTCTACCTAGTAACGACAGAGCCATACAGGATATCGGCCCGATTTAGTTGAGGTTTAATCAAAGTTAAAGAAACCTTATAACCGACAAAATATTGCCATTATGAGATAAGTATTACCCGATAAACTTTTAGACTATAGCGATGTTGTATTACATTTCTGATAAAAGGACCGATTGATGATCAATGCATACGCCGCTATGAGCGCAGGTGAGGAGCTCAAACCTTATACATTTGACCCAGGCACATTGGGACAAAATGAAGTAGAAATTACCGTTAAGTACTGTGGTATTTGTCATAGTGATATCAGCATGATTGATAATGATTGGGGAATGTCTTCATACCCATTAGTCGCCGGCCATGAAGTGGTAGGCGTGATTAATGCTGTTGGCAGCGAAGTCACACAATTCAGCGTTGGGCAATCGGTCGGCTTAGGTTGGTATGCCGATTATTGTGAATCCTGTGAACAGTGTCATAACGGCGATGAAAACCTGTGTTCTAACTTGACCGGTACGATTGTCAGTCATCACGGTGGTTTTGCTGATAAAGTCAGAGCTAATGCTAACAGTGTGATTGCCTTACCAGCGAGTATGGATCTGGAATCTGTCGGGCCTTTACTGTGCGGTGGCGTTACTGTCTTCAACCCACTGGTTCAATTTGGCATTAAACCAACGGATAAAGTCGCTGTTATTGGTATTGGCGGTCTTGGTCACATTGCTCTACAGTTTCTCAATGCCTGGGGCTGCGAAGTCACTGCTTTCACCAGTGAAACTAAATTACAGGAAGCGCTCGATATGGGGGCACATTTCAGCGTCGATTCCAGGGACGAGGCAGCGATGTCTTTATTGCCGAGAAAGTTCGATATGATTTTATCGACGGTGAATGTCAAATTAGATTGGAATCTATATCTCAGTAAATTAAAACCCAAAGGCAGACTTCACTTTGTTGGTGCCACGCTTGAGCCATTAGATTTGAAGGTATTTAATTTAACGGAAGCGCAGCGCAGTGTATCTGGTTCAGATACCGGCAGCATGCAAACCAGCAGTATGATGCTGGAGTTTGCTCAACGTCATGGCGTAAAACCGGTTATTGAACGCTATCCGTTTGAAAAAATTAATGAGGCGATCGAAAAGCTTCGTGAGGGTGATGTACGTTATCGGATTGTGCTGGAATATTGAGTCAGTCCCACTTATTTACGGTAGTTGAAATAGCCTGTTCAGATGGTTTTTGAGCAGGCTTATTTTTTTATGTTACCCAGAGCGTAAAAAACGCTTGTGGCTTGTTCTGGCATCAGCCTAAAATGGCGCACAAATTATCATCAATGGAGTTAATAATATGTCAGAACCCGTTTGGTTTAAAACCGCCGAAGCCACCGTTTTTGCCAGTGAAGATCAAGGCACAGATGCGATGCCTGAAATTTTGATTGGCAGCGTCAAAGGTCCAGCAGGTCATGCCTTTGCTAATTTAATGGGGCAAACAGAAGGCCACACGCGAATGTTTGCGATTCGTGCGACCAATCAACAAGTAAAACCAGCAACAATGATCGTACCGAAAGTCACTATCAAATCTAGCTCATATGTCGAGTTGTTTGGTGGTCCGGTACAATCTGCGGTGGCTGATGCCGTATTGGATAGCGTAATTGAAGGCGTTATTCCAAAAGAGCATGCAGAAGAATTATGTATCGTTGCCATGATCTGGATTTCACCCGATGCGGCTGCAAATCCAGATGTGGATCGTAAAGATTTATACCGTACTAACTATGAAGCAATGAAGTTAGCGATTAAACGCGCAATGTCAGGTTCCCCAACCATTGATGAATTGATTGCTAACCGCAACAGTATCCATCACGAAATGTATGATCCTGAAACGGGCGAGTCTCAGTGGTAAGTGACCAGCGGTCATAATAAAAAGCCAGACAAACGTCTGGCTTTTTTGTTTGTAGTCATTCAACCGGTATCAAGCCGGACTGGTTCCTATCCGGCAAGGTTATACGATGTTCATCACAGTGTTTAATAAGCATTTGTTCATACAACGGTGACCATCCGGCCCGGTTGCAATCATAACAACGTTGGCAAACAGATAAATGGTAGCGGGGAATATAATTTCCCTCATTACCTTGTCTGCCCACCCGAAATTCAGCATCACACATCTGACAGTGTGTGATTTCTTCAAATTCTTCGGCCATCAGCTTATCCTCTATTTTTTGAATGTATTTGCTTATTGGCCAGCAAGCCGACGGCCATAACTAATCGCGTAGGCTGAAGGACGGGCAAGTAAAATAGGGTCTTTACTGGCTTCTATACCATCTGTTAAGGCTAATGGGTTAAACATTGTTTGTTTGGCAAACTGTTCACCGTTGGGATCGATTGACTCAATGGTGAGTGTGCCCAATTTGACAAGTTGACGTGTCTCTGGCCAAACCATGGTCGGATCATTCACCTCATCGCCTTTTTCAGCGAGTTGTAACGCGAGAATGAATTCTGCTTTACTTTGTTTCAGACGCTGAGGTAATTCCTCAAATAGGTAATTATCACCGGCTGCAGCACGTTGTTCATCGGTTAAATATTCAGGGCCATTGACGGGAATAATCTGATAACGACCATAGTTAACCTCACCTTCTTTATTGGTGAACTTAAACGCATTGACCCCATAAAAGGGTTGGGTCGCAAAGCTAACGGGGGCTGGTTTTTCTATTTCTACAAAGGTTTTAGCTGCAGGATGACTGGCAAGAAACTGTGTAATCGGTTTGGGGGCAGGTGTATCCGGAGCTGATGCTGCAACAGCATTAAGTAAGCCTAAAAAATCTTCAGGCGTGGCTGCAGGGAAGCGATTAACAGAGATACTGACAATATCTGTATAGCTATTATCAGCAAGCTGAAAACGTATGGCGATACCTTTTGGAAATGAGCTCGGATTGGTATCGGCAATATCAGGAATACCGGTGGTGTTAGAAAACCGGATAGTCACCGGTGTGGATGCGGATTGCAAATGTTCAGCGGTGGAGACTGATGAAGCTTCAGAGCTGGGTGTGAATTCTCCTAAAACAACAATCCCCTTAGCATGGTTCTTTCTGATGCCTGGATGTGGACCGGCGATAGTACTTAATGTATCAACCAGTTGTTCAACGACTGGTTTATCAGTGTCATCATCTGCAAGGCTTGGGGAGACAGGAAAAAAGGCGAGAGAAGACATCAGGAGAGTATTCATAAAAAAACTGGATGAGGTAGCCATGAGTGTATTCCTAATAATAAGAAAAGTATGAAGACGCCAACAAAACTAACTTTGGTAAGACTACAAAAACATAATAATAATTCTGATAAGCATAGATATCACACACCAATAAGTCATAGAATAAGGTGAAGATAACATTGGATGTATACCCGTGAACCAAAAACGTCAAGATCACAGTATCAGCTTGTTCAAGGAAAATATTTATCAGTCCATCATTGATTCAAGTTTTGATGCCATTATCTGTAAAACATTAGATGGCATTGTATTGAGCTGGAATCCAGCGGCTGAGAGGATTTTTGGTTATACCGCTGATGAAATGATCGGCGAAAGTATGCTCAAAATTTTTCCTGAAAATAAACTTCGTGAGGAGGCTGAGATACTAGAAAAGTTAAGACGTGGTGAAGTGGTTGAACATTTTCAGACGGTTAGAAAACATAAAACGGGTCGGTTGATTGATATTTCAGTCACCATTTCGCCAGTGTTTGATGCCCTGGGTACTATCGTAGCAGCATCAAAAATTGCTCGTGATATCACCGAGCAAGTTGAAGCTATTCGATTAAGCCATGAATACCGAGCTATCGTTGAATCATCTGAAGATGCCATTTACAGTGTCTCGCTCGACGGCACAATTACCAGTTGGAATAACGGTGCTGAACATATCTTTGGTTTTAGTGCGAGTGATATTCTCGGTAAGTCAATATCTTTACTTTTTGATGATGACGATCAACAGGCAGATCATATTCTCAGAAAAATTAAGCATCACGAAAGTCTTGAGCACTACAAAACCACCAGGAAAAACAGAGATGGTTTAGTGATTAATGTGTCTGAGACAGTTTCACCCTTGCAAGATCAAACTGGCACAGTTATCGGTGGTTCTATCATTGCCAGAAATATTACCCACGATATGCAAGCACAGCAGCTTATCTGGAAACAGGCTAACTACGATAATCTAACAGGCTTAGCAAATAGAGATTTATTTTTGAAATCACTCTGCCATGAAATGGAGATGGTCAAAGAGTCTATTTCCCGTGATAATTTAGTCCTGTTATTTCTCGATTTGGATAACTTTAAAGACTTTAATGATAATTATGGTCATGATTTTGGCGATGAGGTATTGCGCCATGCTGCAGATGTTTTAACCAAAACATGTCGTAATGCTGACTTGATCGCTCGCTATGCCGGTGATGAATTTATTATATTGCTGTCCGGTGAGTTTCCACAAAAAGATCTCAAACGTTTTATGGACAGATTAATCAGTAAACTCAATGTGCCATATCCAATTAATGGTATCGATTGTCGTTTATCGGTAAGTATCGGTATCGTGCAGTATCCAAATGATGCTGATGAGATTTCAGATTTATTGAAAAAAGCCGATCAGGCCATGTATGCAGCAAAAGCGGCAGGTCGTAACCAATATCAATTTTATGTTGATGATCGTTCCACTACTATGTCGTTGGATTAATTACTAAACCGCGCATCGTGTTCTGCTTTACCCTTACTGCAGCAAATCGATTCAGAGATTTCACACCGATATTTCTATTGTTGTGCTAACAAGCGCTACAGTGAAATATCTAGTCTTATAAGCCACAAATTAAACCTCACACAAGGATTTTAATGAAACAAAAACAACTTATTATTGGCGGCCTGGTTGGACTGGCCGTTGTCTCCGGCTATTTTTACGCCGATCATGCCAAACATGAGTTTGTGAAAGAACGTATTGATACCGAGCTAACCATGATGGATGGTACCAGTCCGGTGAAGTATGGCGCACTTCAAACCTCTTTGTTTTCAAATGCAGTGACATTAAAAAATGTCACGATAGACATGTCTGGTCTGCAAAACTTAGCGGGCAATAATGCCGCTAATGTGGTGAGTATTGAATCAGTAACAGTCGATAGTGAGGTGGGATTATCCTCACTGGAATCATCCAAATTGCCCAGTCAGCTCGAAGTAACCTTAAGCGGTATAGCAACAGAAGTCGATTTCAAACTCTTAGCTGAGAATAGCGTTAAACCAGCTGAGAAGGTGGTCTATCAGACCATAAACACCTTAACAGATGGCAAGCCGACGACGGATTTTTATCTGGAATATGACTATTCACCAGCAAAAGGTAATTCACTGCCATTTGTCGACATCAAGTTAAAATCCGAACTGAACAAGGTGGCAGGGATGGAAGTGAAGGCGGAAATAGAAAATATGCCGCTCGATCCTGTTGTGTTGATGTTCGGTGGCATGCAACGAGCCCTCATTCATCACTTTGAACTGGTGGTAAAAGATAAAGGTAAAACAACGGATCTGCTAATAGAGAATATGGCAAAGCAGATGAATATGAGCGAAAAACAGTTTGAAGAGCAGCTGACTGATGAGCTGAAGAAGGACATCGAATATAGCCATCAAGCTATTGAGAAAATGTTTTACAGTGCGGTTGAAGACTTTGTTGATGATCGCCATGAATTCAAGATAGCACTGACTCCAAAAACACCGATGACGATTGAAGATATTCAGAAAGTCGCTTTATTTGCAGCAGATGAAGACGAGATTGAGCGTGAATTAAATCTCAAAATCAAAGGTAAATAGATATACGTCCAATGGTAAACATCGTGGTCAAAGCTGACGGCGATGTTTACTATTTTTTATCATTAGGTCGGCTTAGATGATCAGCCACAACAGGATCCAACCCAGACATAAATTTCTCGATGCTCTTGGTATATGCATTGTCCCTGCCGATTTCTTCTAAGGTTTCATTGTGGGTCATATCCATCTTAAGCAATTCCGCTTTACTGCCAGCATCATTCACTTTATCAACAAAGCGTGCTGAATTATCACAGGCATAGGGACGCTGCAGTGAACACACAATAAGCATGGGCAGGTCATTAGCATCCACATAATTTATCGGTGACGCCTTTTGCCAGTAGCCTGCCTGTCCTCCAAACGCTTTATCGTAAAACTCAACATGCTTATGTTGCATTAGCCAGACCAAATCCAGCACCTGACTATCAATAATCAAACTACCTAACCAGCGACGAAGTGAATTTTGTTGACTAAAGGCTTGGTTGGTTGTCAGTAAAGCGAGCAAATGCGCGCCAGCGGAATGACCCAGCAAGATACATTTATCCGCATCACCACCCCATGCGCCGGCCTGCTTTTGTATGGTTTTTAATGCCAAAGCAAGATCCTGGGCCTGTGTCACTGGGTCTACTTCAGGGACTAGACGGTAATTGGCCGAAACAATAATAAATCCTTGTTTGAGCCAGCGATCGATTTTGTTTTTGATTAACCCGGTGGCACGTTTATCCCCAAACTGCCAGGCTCCACCATGAATTAAAAATAAAATGGGCGCCTTGTCAGCATTGGCAGGTAAATAGATATCCATGGTTTGAAGTGGTGAGTCACCATAAGACAGATCACGAATCATCTTGATGGAATTGTCTGCTGATAACACTGCACCGTTCATTAGTAAAAGAAAAAATCCAAGCAGGATATTTAATTTCATCATCTTATCCTTCATCACATTGTTCAGCGTTTAATTCATTAAATTTGTTTCATCTGAACCCGGCTTTCAGTTATCCTAGCAGTCATGATGAACATCAGAGTTTTTTATACAGCTTAATTATGATGATGGTGCTGCAGTCCAGCATTGTCGCTGCTGATGTGCATCATATTATTTTTGACGAACAAGATAATCATAGTCTTATCGATCCCATTGCCGACGATAGTCCGGATTCTGTGCATATCGATGCCGACCATCATCAATGTGGTCATAGCCACTGTGTACACTTTGTTGCTGTGCCACATATGGTGAACTTATCCGTGTCTTCATTCAAAGACGCTTTTTTCAGTCGCTACCAATACACACCCATATCGGGCTCCATCAGCTCGATGTATCGCCCTCCAAAAGCCTGATCCTGATTTAACACCTTAGCTCATCACGTATTCGTGATGAAAGAGTATTTATTTCAGGATTCATATAATGAAACTCATTTATACAAATGGGCAAACGCCTTTACTGCGTGTGTGCCTTTATTGTGCTTTCAGTCTGTTGATGGTGTCGTTTCAGGCCCATGCCGCAACAAATGCTACATTGACATTAGCTGAAGCAATTAAAAAAACCTTAAATCAAAATCCTTCACTTAACGTCTTTCCAATTCGTGAACAAGGCCTGCAGGCTGAGCGTGAAACAGCCCAGCTATCACCAGCCTATCGTATAGGGGCTGAACTAGAAAACGTCGCTGGTACAGGTCAGCTAAGTGGCACTAAATCAGCAGAGCTGACGGTGTCTTTATCTTCTGTACTGGAGCTTGGCGGAAAAAAACAAGCCAGGGTCAATGTGGTTGATCAACAACTGGCTCTCAGCAAGATAAAAAAACAGATTGCTTCGCTTGATTTACTGAGTACGGTCACCAAAAACTATATTCAGTTATTGATCGATAAACAGCGCATACAGCTTGCTGAAGAAGAAGTATCACTTGCTCAAGCCACGGCTGACGAAGTGAATAAACGTGTCAGGGCAGCGATTGCCCCTAAGGCCGATTATGCCCGAGCGGTGGCTGCGGTTGAGCAGGCCAGGTTAAATGTTAAGCGCGTCGAGCAACGCATGCATGCTCACAAAATGGCATTGGCTAATTTATGGGGACAGATGCAGCCAGACTTTAATCAGGTTTCCGGTTCTTTGTTTGATTACGGTAGCAGTCGCTCATTTGAGTCACTGTTTGAGATGGTCAAGAATAATCCCTCGTTGGAATTTTTTGCTGCTGAAACACGCTTAAAGGAATCGGAAATCCGGTTGGCAAAAACCCAACAACACGCTGATATTGATTGGTCTGTTGGTATTCGACGCAATGCCGATATTGATGAATCAGCCCTGGTGGCCGGCTTTTCTGTCCCGTTATTTGCAGAAAAACGTGCTGAGTCAGCGGTGAAATCAGCTCTGGCAGCAAGAAATGAAATAAGCTATCGCCAACAAGACTTTCTGCTGCGTATACATACCCAACTGTATCAGGCTTATAGCGCAAGAGAACAGGCGATTAATGCAGCCACGACCTTGCAGCAATCCATCATTCCACAACTGACCGATGCCTTAACTCAGACCAAAACAGCTTACCAGCGAGGCCTGTATAGCTATCTCGATTTCCTCACCGCAAGACAAGAGTTGCTTAATGCCAAGCGTGCTCTTATAGAGGCGTCAGCGGATGCCTTATTACTGGCGGCAGAAATTGAACAACTCACAGCAGAGCCTTTGTTAATCGAACAAAATAATGAGGGTAACAGCCATGAATAAGCGATATATAAGCCTTGCTGATTTTCTCATGTTAATCGTATTTTTTATCTTGATGCTGATCTCAGTTAAGCCTGTTTTTGCCGATGAGCATAGCCACGAACATGACGAAAATCATGAGGAGGAAGCAGCACACATCTCCGAGGATACGGCAGCATTAAACGCCATCACTACGGCTGTTGTCAGTGGCGGTGATATCAGTAAAACAATCACCTTATATGGTGATGTGACTTTGTCGCCTGAGCATACCAGCCATGTGACTGCACGCTTTGCCGGACGTATCACCCGTGTGTATGTTGAGTATGGGGATACGGTGAAAAAAGGTCAGGTATTAGCCAGTGTAGAATCCAATAGCAGCTTGCAAACCTATAATGTCACCGCACCATTGTCTGGCAGCGTAATAGCAAAACATGCCAATGCCGGTGAAGTCGTTTCTGAGCAGACGCTGTTTACCATTACTGATACGTCTACTTTATGGGCTGAGCTCAAAGTGTTTCCTTCTCAGGCGAGTCTGATTAACTCAAAGCAGACGGTTGTTTTACAGAGTGATGATATGCAAACCCGTTCTGTCATTTCCCAGCTTTTGCCCAATACCAGTGGCGAGCCATTCAGAATTGCCAGGGTGAAATTCAAAAATCCTGATGACAACTGGTTTCCGGGCTTGCTGGTCGGTGCTCAAGTCCTCATTGATAAACGTGAAGTGAATCTAAGGGTACCGCTATCCGCTTTGCAGCAATATGAAAATAAAACCGTTGTTTTCATTAAAGAAGGGGACGTTTATAAACCACTCCCAGTAGCGCTGGGGATTCAGGACAATCAGTATGCCGAAGTGCTGGAAGGTTTGAATGCGGGTCAAGAAATAGTGACTGAAAACAGTTATCTGATAAAAGCCGATCTTGAAAAAGACGGCGCTGAGCACAGTCACTAAACTCAAGGAGACGTTATGATTGCTTCAATTTTACGTTTCTCTATTGAGCGACGTGGTCTTATATTGTCATTAATTATCTTACTAATGGCAGCTGGTGCTTGGAGTTACCAGCATTTACCTATTGATGCGGTACCGGATATCACCAATGTGCAGGTACAGATTAATACCAAAGCTGAGGGGTATTCGCCGTTAGAAACCGAGCAGCGTATTACCTACCCCGTTGAGCGTGCGCTGGCGGGTATTCCTCAGTTGTCGTATACACGATCGATTTCTCGTTATGGTCTATCGCAGGTCACCGTCGTATTTAAAGAGGGGACGGATTTATATTTCGCCCGAAATCTGCTAAATAACCGTCTGGCTAGTATCAAAAGTGAACTGCCTGATGGCTTGGAGCCCGAAATGGGGCCGATTGCCTCCGGATTGGGTGAGATTTTTGTTTATACCGTTTCTGCTCAACCAAAAGCCCGACAAGCCAATGGTCAACCCTATGATATGACGGCGTTACGTGAAATACAGGACTGGATTATTCAGCCCCGGTTAACGCGTGTACCAGGGATTACCGAGGTCAATACGATAGGCGGCTATGCTAAGCAATACCATATCCAACCTGATCCACAAAAAATGCTGGAGTTTGGTATCAGCTTTGGCGACATCCATCACGCATTAAAAGCAAACAATAGTAATCGTGGTGCCGGTTATATCGAGCGTTATGGACAGCAATTACTGGTGCGTTCTCCAGGACAGTTACAAACCATCGATGATATCGAGCAGGTCGTGGTGAAGCAGATGTCAGGCACGCCAATCAAGATTATGGATATTGCTGATGTAGCAATCGGTAAAACGCTAAGAACCGGCGCTGCTACCCAGAATGGTCAGGAAACGGTGATGGGCACGGCGATGATGCTGATAGGGGAGAACTCACGTGAGGTCGCCAAACGGGTTGCTGCTGAGTTAAACCAGATTCAGTTGACGCTACCTGACGGCGTTATTGCCGAAGCGGTATATGACAGAACTACACTAGTCGATAAAGCGATTGCCACCGTTCAGAAAAATTTATTGGAAGGCGCATTATTGGTCATTGTGGTGTTGTTTTTATTACTGGGTAACATTCGCGCTGCATTTATCACTGCCGCCGTGATTCCACTTGCCATGTTGGCAACCATAACTGGCATGGTTCAGGCTGGTATTTCTGCCAACCTGATGAGTCTGGGCGCACTGGATTTTGGCCTGATTGTCGATGGTGCAGTGATTATTGTGGAAAACAGTGTGCGGCGTTTATCACTGGCTCAGTCTGGTCGTGATGCAGTTTTACCATTAAATGAACGGCTGACGGTTGTGTTTGATGCGACCAATGAAGTAATTCGACCCAGCTTATTTGGCATGTTGATTATCACACTGGTTTACATCCCTTTATTCACTTTGACTGGGGTGGAAGGCAAGATGTTTGAACCCATGGCAGCGACAGTCGTACTGGCTTTGCTGGCAGCAATGATGATGTCTCTGACCATTGTGCCTGCCGCTGTGGCTGTGTTTATGAAAGGCAAAGTCAAAGAAAGTGAAAGTCTGATTATTTCTGCCAGCAAATCGATTTACCGGCCGCTGTTGATATGGAGTCTGAAGTTACGTTGGTTGGTGATAGTTGCTGCGTTTGTGTTGGTGGCCTGTTCACTCATGTTGGCATCAAAAATGGGTACAGAGTTTATTCCTCAGCTCAATGAAGGCGATATTGCCTTACATGCCTTACGTACCACCGGTACCAGTCTGCAGCAATCGATAGACATGCAGGAAGTACTGGAACAACGGCTGAAACAGTTTCCACAGGTGGATAAGGTCTACGCCAAAATCGGTACGCCTGAAGTAGCGACCGACCCTATGCCACCGAATGTGGCTGATACCTTTCTAATATTAAAGCCAAGAAAAGACTGGCCTAATCCGGCATTGCCAAAGTCAGCGCTTATAAAGCAAATCGAGACAGCTGTGAAGGACTTGCCTGGCAATAACTATGAATTCACCCAACCCATTGAGATGCGTTTTAACGAGTTGATCTCAGGTGTCAGGGCGGATGTGGCCATAAAAGTGTTTGGTGATGATCTGGAACAGCTTAAACAATCAGCACAATCGATTTTAACTATTATCAAAGAGATACCAGGCCAAGCGGATGCCAGACTGGAACAAGTCAGTGGTTTACCGATGGTCTCAGTAGAACCCAAACGCTTGGCGCTATCGCGTTATGGCCTCAGTGTGGATGACTTGCAGACTATGCTGTCCACAGCGATTGGTGGTCAGGATGCGGGGTTAATCTATGAAGGTGATCGACGCTTTAAACTGGTTATTCGATTAGCTGATGAACGCCGACAGGATATGGCGGCACTCTCTGAGTTACCCGTGTCTTTGCCTTCTGGTAGTTATGTGCCGTTATCGGAGATAGCAACCATTAAACTTGTTGATGTGCCAAGCCAAATCTCGCGTGAAAATGCGAAACGTCGTGTTGTGGTCACAGCCAATGTCAGAGATCGTGATCTGGGATCTTTTGTGCAGGAAGCTCAGCAAAAACTTGGTCAGCAACTGACATTACCTGATGGTTATTGGCTGGAGTTTGGTGGTACCTTTGAACAGCTAGCCTCAGCCAGTCAACGGCTGGCTATCGTAGTACCTGTCACCTTATTTGGCATTTTATTGTTATTGGTGACCATGCTGGGTTCTGTTAAGGATGCCGCTATTATCTTCACCGGAGTACCGTTGGCCTTAACCGGTGGCATTGTGGCTTTATTGTTAAGGGGTATGCCTCTATCGATTTCAGCGGCTGTCGGTTTTATTGCCCTGTCCGGTATTGCGGTATTAAATGGTCTGGTGATGTTGTCATTCATTCGTGATCATTGGCACCAAAACGGCGATCTCTATAAAGCGATTGTGGAGGGGGGGATGTTACGATTGCGTCCGGTCATGATGACTGCTTTAGTTGCTAGTCTTGGTTTTGTTCCTATGGCACTGAATACGGGTACCGGTGCAGAGATACAACGACCATTAGCAACGGTAGTGATAGGCGGTATTGTGTCATCCACCTTACTTACCCTAATCGTGTTACCGGCTTTATATCTGCTGGTACATCATCGTAAAAACTAGATAAAAATAAAATCAGGGTTGTGATGGCAGCCCTGATGTTTATTGTGGGTAAAAGTACCGACTTTACAAAGCCAACGATCCTACTGTGTTACATAGCCACTGTGCGGTTAGCCATACTTATGTGGTACAGAGTCTACATTGTGTGCATATATGATTAGCTAGCCTGAGCCGAACAGAACGTGTGGTGGCGATGAGAATACGTGTGTTTTATTCAGCATACGTGGCACAGAAGGGCCAAAGTATGGAAATCTCGATGATGAGCACAATATCATGGCTGTCTTCACCATGAGTGAATTTGAAGGTTTGTATCAGGCACAATAATCCGCTTCATCACTGTAACGTTTTATGCCTATAACAGGGTTATGATACAAGGGATATTGTGTTTAACAATAAATTGCTTTATATCGTCAGCCCAGTCTTATAGATCCCATAGAGGAAAAGAATATGAAAACCTTCATCCCGTATTTTGCAGCTATATTGTTTAGCTGTTCTGCATTGGCAGATGATGTCGATATGGCCGGCTTACAGCTTGGCATGACGCTTGATGATGCAAAAAGTGCTCTGCTCAATTACGGTGTCAATGCCAGTGCGATTGAAGAAGAAAAGCAGTATTACACCTACAGTGATGGCGTGAAGACATATAAAACGCCAAGTTTTATTCATAGCTTATCTGCCAATATTGAGGAAACCGAGCAAGGTCAGCGTCGTGCAGATAGCTTTAAGTTGATATTTACGCCCTTACCAAAAGCAGGTCGTTTAGTTGCCATTTATCGTGTCTCTGAAAACCATGTCGATCCCGTCACGGTCGCTGATTATCGTCAATCACTTATTGAGCAATATGGTCAGCCCTTTGATAATGCCGGACCACTGGACTGGATTTTTCCGCAGGGCAAACTCAATTGTTTGGGCGCATCCAGTTCACAAATCACCCCACCACGGACATTGAATGCAGACACCATTATGGGACTGGTATTCAACAAAGAGGGTAGCCGTTATCAAGTGAATGATTTCAGAAACCCTGAAGTAAAAAGTCTGGATGAGTGTGCAAGCTGGATGAGCTTTCAATTTGGCACAATCGATGATCAACCCGCTACCAATATCACAGCAACGATGGTTGATGTGCCAGGTTGGGTTGAGGCGTATGAGGCTGCTATGGAGTGGGTAGGCGAGTTAAAGCAGGAAGCGCTTGATAAACGTAATGCGGGAAAAACAAGTCCACAATTATAGGCCTTGTGAAGCATTCACCTTGCCAGTGTGACATTGTCAGTTGAATTATTAAATAATAATGAATATCATTTGCATATGTTAATTAAATGCAAATAGGTGAGTAATGATTGCAGTTATTTATGGTTCAACCACAGGTAATACCTCAGACGCAGCAGTAAAAATAGCCAAAATCCTGGGTGAAGATCAGGTTGAGCTATTTGATGTAAAAGATGTCGGACTGGCGGCGCTGGAGTTTTTTGACAATATCATCTTTGCTATCCCGACCTGGGATTATGGTGAGGTGCAGGCAGACTGGCAGGATGTCTGGGACGAGATTGATGAAGTCGACTTCTCCAGTAAAACCGTGGCCTTTCTCGGAATGGGTGATCAATTTGCCTACGCCGAGTGGTTTCAGGACGCAATGGGTATGTTGCACGATAAAGTGCTGGCTAGAGGGGCTAAAGTTATTGGTCACTGGCCTGTGGAGGGGTATGAGTTTGATGCCTCAAAAGCCTTGACGGCTGATAAGCAGTTTTTTGTTGGCTTAGCTTTGGATGAAGACTGTCAGCCAGAACTGACGGAAAGTCGACTCAATCAGTGGTGTCAGCAACTGAAATCGAGCTTATTGAAAGCAGCATAAATTTGAGTGAGGACGGTTTCAAACTGGAGCCGTCTTTTCATTCTGTCAGACGTTCAGAATCCCTGGCGAGCTCATCGGGCAAGTGAAGACTTAAAAAATCGACCCAACTACTGGTTTTTGCATCCAGATAAGCCCGCGATGGGTAGAGAGCATAGACATTAAATAACGTGCCTCGATAGTCAGGTAATACCCGTATCAATGAACCTGATGCCAACTCATCAACGACACTGAATATAGGAATCATCCCTATTCCCATACCATGCATAATCGCTTGTTTGACGGTGCTGCCTACATTGACTTGAAAGGGCGAATTTTTAATATCAACGCTGGCGTCGCCAATGGCTGAGGTTAGTTCCCAGTAATCTAATGGCAGCACGCTAGAAGCCATTTTTATACCCTGATGTTGCTCTAAGTCAGCCGGGTTTGTAGGCATGCCGTGCTCGGCTAAATACGCTGGGGAGGCACACAATATGCTGTAGGTCTGACCAATCACTTTTGCTATCAGGCTGGAGTCAGGCAGTTGTGGCGCCATGATGATCGAGACATCAATACCTTCCTCAATCAACTCAGGAATACGGTTTGCCAGTGTGATATCAAAGGAAACAGCCGGATAAAGCTCTCTATAGGCGCTAACGGCTCTAACAAGATATTTGTTTGCCAATGCTGGCATTGCATGAAGTCTAAGTCGTCCAACCGGATTCATCTGAGCATCCCGTGCTTCCGCTTCAGCTTCTTCCACATTCGCTAATATCTGTTCACATCGCAGTAGGTAGCGTTGGCCGGCTTCAGTTAATGCGATTCGACGCGTAGTTCTGTGTAATAAACGAGTGCTAAGGTGCTGTTCTAAGGCCGATATAGCACGTGACACATTAGCTGAGCTGGTTTCCAATCTTTCTGCTGCCTTAGTAAAACTGCCGCTTTCATTTACCTGTAAAAAGATTTTCATTGATTCAATGGTATCCATTTATCACCTATTGTTACGAATTTTGTAACAATTATTAACATTAAATACTGTTTATTGGTAGTTTGATAAGAAATAAAATAGCCAACCATTTGTCATTTAAAGCGTATTTTGAGTCGATAGTGAAAACGTTATTTCTTCTTTTTCCTTACACGATGTTGCTACTTTTGTCTGCTTGCATCAGCTCTGAGGGTATTGTGCCGCAGAGTGATGTGCCGGTAGATAACACCTTCCAATTAAGCGAACATGTGCAAGAAATACAAGAAGATGCGGCGTGGCCGACAGATCAGTGGTGGCAATGTTTTCAGGATGAACAACTTAATCAGTTAATGCAGCTTGCCGTCAGCCAAAGCCCATCGGTGCAGGAATCACAGGCAAGGATTCGGCTGGCTACGTCATTAGCGGCACAGACCGATGCTGCTTTATCGCCAACAATGGATGCTGAAGCTCAAATTAACCGTAAACGTTGGCCGACGGATTATTTCTACGGCCCGGGCGAGTTGGGCGGTACCACCAGTTGGAATAATACAGGCTTACTCAGCCTCCACTATGATCCTGATATTTGGAATAAAAACTCACTGCAAAGTGAAGTGGCATTAAGTGAGATTAAAAAGCAAACAGCAAAAAGCCAGATAGCGAAGCTGAATATCGAATCCGCATTAATGTCTTCATATATTCAACTGTCACTGAATCACGATGAGCTGGAACTGGCTCAGCAGGCTGTGAACACCTATCAAGAGAAGCTTGATGTGATAAAAGCACAGCTGAAAATGGGCTTGAATACGGAAGTTGCGGTACATCAGGCTGAAACGCAGCTTGCTGACGCCGAGGCAAAACTTGAAGCAGTTAAGGATCATATTGTGATAGCCAAACATGCAATTGCGGCCTTATTAGGTGAAGGCCCAGCTTTTGCTGACAGTCTAAAACCACCACACTTAACGATAACAGACGAGGTGTCTTTACCCAGTCATATACCAGCTGAATTACTTGGGCATCGTCCGGATGTGGTGGCAAGCCGCTGGTTAGTGTTCAGTGCGAATAAACATATTGATATTGCTCATACTGCTTTTTATCCGAATATTAATCTTTCCGCTGCTATCGGTTTCATGGCTGTTAACGGAAGCGTATTAAGTGTTTTTAGTCATGACAAACTGACCTACGACGCAGGACCAGCCATCTCTCTGCCGATTTTTGATGCAGGCAGAATTAGAGGTGAGTTATCTGAAGCAACGGCCAGTTATGATATGACAGTGGCTCTGTATAAAAAAACCTTAACTGAGGCGATGCAGCAAATTGCAGATAGCGCCGTCTCACTGAAAAGTTCGCTGACACAATCAGCAACACTGGCCTCTGCTATTAAGGCATCACATCAAGCATATCTACATGCAAATGACGCCTATGAAGTGGGGCTGACGGATTATTTACCCGTACTGGATGCCAAACTGGCCTGGTTACAGCAACAGCTTTTTTCTCAACAAATAAATGCGCAGGTGCTGCAATATCGGGCTGACCTCATTATTGCATTAGGCGGAGGGCTGACCACAGAGGATGATGGTCCAAAACAAGCTGCACTTCGGTATCAGGAAAAACCTTAATGGCTTCCAGCAGCGTGTTAACGCTAAAACAGGCAGCAAAACAGTGGTTAAATGAAGATGGTCTGACCTGGAATTTTATTATTCAGGGTTTGGTCGCTTTATTTCTGACTTTATGGCTTGCCATGCGACTGGAGTTACCACAACCTGCCGTGGCCTGTATCACGGTGGTTATTGTCATGCAGCCACAGAGCGGTCAGGTGCTGGTCAAGGGATTATTTCGCTTTCTAGGCACCTTGATTGGTTGTGTTGTGATGCTCATTCTGGTTGCATTAGTCGCTCAGGAGCGTGTGTTGTTTCTGTTAGCTGTAGCTGTGTGGATTGGTCTTTGTGCTGCTGGGGCAATGGCATTTCGGGATTATCGTTCCTATGCTTTTGTGCTGGCGGGCTATACAGCCACATTGATAGGCATTCCCGCCATACAAAGCCCAGATATGGCCTTTATGTTAGCCGTGTGGCGAGTACTGGAAATTAGCCTTGGTATATTCATTGCCACGGTGATCAGTGCCACCCTATTTCCACAAACATCAGGTCAGGCAATTCAAAAAGCGGTCAGCCAGCGTTTTGGTGACTTTGCTGATTTTATGGTTACCAGTCTGGAAAACCCCGATCAGCAGGCAATGTATGAAAACAAAATGATGCTGTTTGCAACGCAGTCTGTAGGTTTGGAAAACCTTAGATATGTCAGTAGTATAGAAGATTATTCTACCAAGTTACGTAAACAAAGATTGGCGCGTTTAAACCAGGAGTTTATGCAGTTAACGACCCGTTATGCGGGCTTGCATATGCTTTTGAATCGTATCAGACAGGATGCACCAACGTCGGTAATGGTGGCTATTGAACGCTGTTTAAATACGGTCAAACAGACATTGCTGCCTGTTCGTCATGCCACGTTGACCTCACAACAGGCTGCTGATCTGGCAAATGAAATTTTTTCCCATCAAGCACAACTGAGACAGAAAATTCGTGAAGAGCGACAGTTTCTTCCTGGTCATATCAGTGAAGCAGATCAGCGGGATTTTGACACGGCCTGTGAGTTAATTTTTCGTTTGTTTGATGAAATGCGATTGTATTGTGAAACACAGTCCACGCTGGCGGCTGATCAACATCATTACGAACGACAGCGTGTGACATTCAGTACCAAAATGAACCCTGTTGGTGCACTGATAACTGGATTAAGAACCAGTCTTATCGTTTTGTTATTTGGCACATTTTGGATTGAAATTGCCTGGCCAAGTGGTAGTACATTCGCGATGGTCGCCATTGCGATTTCTGCCATTGTGACCACAACACCAAACCCGGCCAGATCAGCCAAACAGATCACCCTGGGAACCATATTGGCAGCGCTGAGTGGCATACTTATTAATTTGCTTCTGCTACCGCATTTAGATGGTTTTGCTTTGTTGTGTTTTGCTCTTGCTGTTCCCTTGATAGTGGGACTTTATCTTTCCACTAAACCAAAATACACCGGTTATGGCATGGGCCTGCTTATCTTCTTTTGTTTAGGTGCTATTCCGCTCAACCAAGCGGTTTATGATACAGCGGCGACCTTAAATAACTATATTGCCTTGATACTGGCTCAGAGTATGGTGGCTGTGATTTTGACCGTTATTATTCCTGCTGATAATCGTTTCGTCTGGCAACGACTGAATAAGGAAATGCGTCATCAAATAATGGCTTTATTCAACCGTCAGCGTTCTCAACGTCGCCATCAATTTGAGAGCCAGACTCGGGACTTATTAAGTCAGTCCTATGGCTTTGCCGGTGACTCACCACAACAATATAAAAAATTATTAAAAACCTGCTTCTCAGTGCAGATAGTCGGCCATGCATTGATGGAGATCGATGATGTTGAACAACGACTTTCATCATCAGGTGGACTGAATGATGATTGGAAATGGTATAAACAGGGATTAAATAAAGCGTTGATAACGGTGTTTGAAAAACCTACTGCCAATCACAGGATAAGTGCTTTAGGGCATCTGGAGAAAATGATGGCCTGGTTGCAGCCATATACCTCAGACATTGTGCATTTTGATGAATCTATTCCTAAACAGATATTGAGCTATCTGCACTTTATTAGAAACGTCTTGCTTGATAACTACCTGTTTGCTGAGCCTTTACCTGCTGGAGTGAAGTCATGATGGATGTGATGCGTGAGTGGAGTATCTCTGGTGTGATCTTTCCTGCCATCACTGGCCTGTTTGTTTTGAGTTTAATGCTGATGTGGTTATTGGATATGCTGTTTGCCCGTTTAGGTGTCTACCGTTATGTCTGGCATCCGGCACTGTTTAAACTGAGTGTGTTTGTCTGTTTATTTTGTTTCACTGCTTTTATGGTCTATCAATAGCATGAAGAAGTTTATAAGTTATCTTGTCACCTTATGTTTTTTTCTGGCCGCCAGTTTTCTGGCCTACAGCTTATGGCAGAAGTATATGCATTCACCCTGGACACGTGACGGGCGTGTGCGTGCCGAGATTATTAATGTCGCACCAGACGTATCAGGTATCGTTACTGAAGTGGCTGTCAAAGATAATCAGGAAGTGAAAAAAGGGGATTTGCTGATGGCAGTAGATGCGGAGCGTTATGCCTTAGCTGTCAAAAATGCAGAAGCAGTGGTTGCAAACAAAAAAACACTTCTGGAAATGTATCAGGCCCAGGCCAAACGCCGTCAGGCCATGGATAAACGCACGGTTTCCCGTGAAAGTAAGATTGATGCGGATCACCAATCCTCGGCAGCACTAGCCGATTACCATTCGGCAGTGGCGAAGTTGAATGCGGCTAAACTGGATTTGGAAAGAACGAAAGTTTATGCAAAAACAGATGGATACATAACAAACTTAAATGTCTACGTAGGTGATTATGCCCACACAGGACAGGCGATGATGGCATTAATCGACAAACATTCTTTCTGGGTATACGGCTATTTTGAAGAGACAAAGCTGGCTTTGCTAGAAGTGAATGATCCTGTCGATATTGAACTGATGAATGGGCAAATACTGACGGGTCATGTTGAGAGTATTGCCAGAGGCATCTATGACAGCGACAACCCGGAGAGCCGTGACTTGGTGGCTGATGTAAACCCCACGTTTAACTGGGTTCGTCTGGAGCAGCGTATACCGGTGCGTATCACTTTAGATGATATTCCCGAGCAGACGCTGCTGGCTGCCGGTATGACTTGTACGGTGATTGTGAAAAGTAATAACGCTAATAAAGAGCCTGCCACCACAGGCTCAATGTCAGCGAATTAACTTAGAGACCGATTGAAAACATTGAGTCGAGATCATGTTTGCTATAAACGCGAAAAGCCAGCATGGTCTCAGTTTTCGTAATCGCTTCGATATCGACAATTTTGCTGGTCACCAAGGTAGCGAGTTCATCATTATCCTTAACCCGGGCAATGGCCACCAGGTCATAATTACCGCTGACAGAATAGACTTCACTGATACCATCGACATCCGCCAGTGTTTCAGCAACTTGGGTAATTTTCGTACGTTCAGTTTGAATTAAAATAAATGAGGTAATCATTGGGTTCTCCAGACGGTTGCACTAGGTTATCGTTTACAAATAAGGGGATAACAAGCTCATAAATGAGTCGCGTAGTCTAACAGGCACGCTACGGTTTGCCAGATCCTTATCACTGATTGCTTCACTTCTCGCAATGATATTATCAAAGTGTTGGCTTAATTCTTTATTTAAGGTGTGTGAGAAAATCTCAATGCCTAATTCGTAGTTTAGCCTCAGACTGCGAGGATCCAGATTAGCCGATCCCACCAGAGAATAATGATCATCAACACATAGTAGTTTGCTATGACAGAACGGCGCCGGTTGATAAAAGACTTCTACATTCCAAAGCAACAGTTCAGTCAGCATATTTCGGTTAGCCCAATGAATATAGATGAGATTATTTTTTGCTGGCAACACGATACGAACCCGAACACCACGCATCGATGCTGATTGTAAGGAGGCGATGATTTCCCGGCTGGGGATAAAGTAGGGCGTCATAATATCCACGGTGTTTTTTGCCGCTGAAATCACGCTCTGAATCGTTAACGATAAGGCATCCATCGCTTCATCTGGATCTTCCGGAATCACGCGACAGTGATAGCTGTTTGGCCGAGGATTCGGTGTCGGGAACGAGCAATCCATTTTTGTTTCACTGGCAATTAACCAGTCATCATAAAAAATACGAATTAAATCTTTTACAACGGGCCCTTCAAAACTAAAGTGAATATCGGTGATGCGTCTGGGTTGCAGTGCAAGTTGACGATGATCATCGCTAATATTCATGCCACCGGCAAACGCGATAGTGTTATCAACGACCATCAGTTTGCGGTGATTACGCATATTGATATAGATATTGGGGGGCAGAAGACGTGGTGGTGTGAATTTTGCGACTTCTATGCCCAGCGCTTTTAAACGCTTTGACGGTTTTTGCCAGGAATACCACTCACCAATGCCATCAATGATCACCTTGACTTCAACACCGCGTCTGACGGCATCAGAAAGCGCGTCAATAAACTCAGTGCCTGTTTTGTCTGTTTTGAGAATATAGGTGGTTAACAGAATACGCTTTTGAGCTACTTTGATGGCCTTAATCATAGCGGGATAGGCTTCATCACCATTATGGAAAATGCTGACATCATTACCAGCACTGAGTTTGGTTCCAGTGATTCTTTCACCAATACTATCCAGTCCGTAACTAGTGATATGGATTATCGAGCGTTTGGCATAACCTGATTCAAACGGAATTTTGAATAAACGCCGTTTAATACTGGTGGCACGGCTGCGAACCCGGTTCACACCAAAGAAAAAATAAGCGACTGGGCCACCATAGGGAATAAACAAGCAAGACATTATCCAGCCAAGTGCAGCTCGGCTGTCACGTTTGTAAAGCAAAATATGAAAAACACTATAAGCCGCTGGACCTGCATGTAATAGAACTAACAATAAAATGTAAACGATATCCATGTTGACAACCCAATGATGACAAACGTCATAGTAACGGAGTCTCACTAAGAAAACGATTCACTTCACTGAAAACGGCCTATGCTGATCACTGAATATTATTCAACACATGAGCCGGTTTTTTTGCATACAGATTCTGCTATGATGGCGCTATATCAGTTTTTCTACCCGATTGATTTTACTATAGTAATTTAGTGTCAAAGCGGGAGGTAACTTGGCGGGGGCGCAGACAATGGAAGCACCGAAAATACCTGGCGATGAACGAGAACGTTTAGACGCTTTATTTTCTCTTGAGCTTCTGGATTCAGAGCCTGAAGCAGTTTTTGATAATCTCACTCGATTGGTCGCCCATGTTTTTGACATCCCAATCGTGGCGATTTCTCTAATTGATGAATCCCGCCAGTGGTTTAAATCGATACAAGGTTTGGATGTTTGCGAAACGGGACGTGACATCTCTTTTTGCGGCCATGCCATTTATCATAAAACTCCATTGGTCATTGAAAATACCGATGCAGATGAACGGTTCAGAGACAATCCTCTGGTCACAGGTCCACCACACATTGTTTTCTATGCTGGGGTTCCACTGCGATACAGATTTAATAATCACCAATATTTGCTGGGCACTCTATGTATCATTGATCACAAAGTCAGAACATTAAGTGAACAAGAATTAAAGCGCCTGCAGATGTTTGCGTATCAGGTGGAGTCGCTTATTGAACTTCGTTTGTCCAGTCAGCGACTAGAGCAGGCCAGCAAAGCCAAATCAGCTTTTATGGCGAATATGACACATGAGTTACGCAGTCCCATAGCCGGTGTGATTGGTATGCTGGATATCTTAAGCCACAGTGAGCTTACGGCAACTCAGCAACGGCACATCGAATTAGCCAGTAAAAGTGCCGACTTGCTGCTCAATATCATCAATGACATTCTCGATTTTTCCAAACTTGAAGCTAAAAAAGTTCACATTCGTGATGACATATTTAATCTGACAAAGCTATTTGAAGATGTGTTTGAAACCTTCAGTTTACGTAACAAAAATAAGGATAAAAACTATCATCTGTCGCTAGACTGGAACAAGGATTTAGTGGTCGTAGGTGATGCTACCCGTCTAGAACAAATCCTGCGCAATCTATTAAGCAATGCAGATAAATTTACCCAGTATGGTCATATTCAGCTCAAGGCCAGTCTTGTTGAGCAATCTGATAATGATATGACGCTATCCTGCCAGGTGATAGATAGTGGTATTGGTATTAATGCCAATCAGATAAGTCGTCTGTTTGAACCCTTTGAACAAATTGACAACAGTTCATCAAAAAGTTTTGGCGGTACTGGGCTGGGCTTGGTGATCTCAAAAAAACTGTGTGAATTAATGGGGGGCAATATCACCGTTAAAAGCGAGTCGGGTAAAGGCTCTTGTTTTTGTTTCACTATCAAACTAAAACGGCTGAAAGAGACAGCGCCGAAATTAACAAACACAGAAGTTCACCAACAAGCATCGTTCACAGAATCTGATCTACAAGGCGCACATGTTTTGATTGTAGATGACGACATTACTAATCGATCTGTGCTGGAATTTTTTCTGACTCGACTAAATGTGCAATTCACTACGGCTGAAAATGGTGTTCAAGCAAGTCAATTGCTCACTCAATTTGATGCTTATAAGCCAATACAGCTGATTTTGATGGACTGTCAAATGCCAGTGATGGACGGCTATACCACCAGTAAGCAAATCCGAGAAGGTAAGTTAGGTAAACACTGTCAGGATGTACCAATCATTGCTTTAACGGCTAATGCCATGAAAGGGGACGATGAGAAATGTTTGCGAGCAGGTATGAGTGATTACATGACAAAGCCTATTAAGCTCGATCAATTATTAGAAAAAATGGTGTATTGGTCTACACGCAAACATCCGCTTTATTAAATTAATGGTTCAGTTCCTTGTTGGCGTTTTACACAAGCCTGAAACAGCTCTTCATGCACTTTATCGACAGAGGTTTCAACTGGGTAAATATAAACGCGTCTTCCTATTGCTAAAAGATCATCACGTCCTTGTGTATCTTTATAAATCGAATTGATTTTATTCTCAAATGTGGCCCAGTCATCACCCTCAGTTTGTCTGATTTTTTGTATTTCATAGGCTGTTCCAGCCTGGTAAGCACAACTGGTGATTGTATTTCGTTCAAGGTCATCCGCTGTGGCGAATGATGTCGTCAGACAGAACATTATCAGGCAATAAACGTATTTCATGCGTTACCTCAGCTAAATGCTTTATCCATATAGTGAGTCATTGATTCTAATAGAAAATCAGGGGGTATGGCTGTTTTTCCATATTAAAAAATACGATCAAGGTTTGTCAGAGACAGGTTTTATGTGATAACAAAGGAAGTGTGTTTTGACTCGGAGCAATTAGCATGAGTAGAGAAACAGAAAAAAGCATGATTGTTCTCGCAAGGCATCGCCTGAAATGGTTAAAAGTCGCGTTAGCCGGAAGGAATGCCGATTTAAATCTTGTTCAAAATACATTTCATCAATTGACAGGGTTAACCAGTCTACGGTTTGTTCAGGATAACGGACTCAGTGATGAAACGATAAGAGAGTTGGCCATCATTGATAACCTGGCGACGCTGAATGTGCAACAGCAACATCCTGAAGTACTGGACAAGCTCTCCAAAGAAGCTCAGGAATTATCGAAATACTTAGATATGCCTGCACGTGACTTGCTGGATTTACTGTTTAAACAAGGCGCACGATTTCATAATCAGGATGCGATTTCGGTTGCATTACATCGCGGTCTGATTAGTGATATACATCATGAAGCGGAAGCGTATGCACGCTTGCAAGCCAGAGAGTGCCGAAGCGAAAAGTGAATCTCTACGATCAATGATTGACAAGCAAAGACGACCGGTCGCATTATGCAGATATGAGTACACAAAAACAGATTAAAAAAGAACAAATCCTCAATCAGGGGATCCAGTTACTGATGCGAAATGGTTATCATGGCACCGGTATCAAATTGATATTAGATACCGTTCAGGTGCCCAAAGGCTCGTTCTATAGCTACTTTGAAAGTAAAGAGAACTTCACGGCAGAAGCCATTCGTCACTACATCGCCCCATTTATTGCACGGCTACAATCTTTTCTGAACAAAACAGACTTAAATGGTCACGAGGCTATCAAAGCCTACTTTGAATCACTAATCGAGGATCTGGAGCAGTCAGATTACCGTGGTGGCTGCTTATTAGGCGATATGATGGGGGAAATCAGCAGTGCCAGTGAATTATGCCGACAAACATTGTTAGCTGCAGTGAGTGACTATTGCCAATTACTCGAACAAGGCCTGGGGGAAGCACAGCAGAGCGGTATTCTTCGTCAGGATATTACACCAGAGGTAATGGCAAAACTGTTATTTGATCAATGGCAAGGCGCATTACTACAGATGAAAATCGAAAAGTCGACGCAAGCATTAAAACGTTGCTTGACGCTATTACTTGATGATTATTTTATTCAACACTAAACGTTGAATTTTTTTGAACCTAAATAAAGACGACCGGTCATGTTTAATGAGGTGAAATCATGAATAAGTACATTATCGAACGCGAGATTCCAGGGGCAGGTGAGCTAACAGTCAATGAACTTGACCAGATAAGCGATAAATCCTGTTCTGTTTTGCGAGAAATGGGGCCTGAGATAGAGTGGGTGGAAAGTTATGTCACCGATAACAAAATCTATTGTGTTTACAAGGCAGAAAATAAAGACTTAATCTTGCGTCATGCTGAACAAGGTGGTTTCCCAGCAAATGTCATCTCAGAAGTTAAAAATACAATAAAACCCAAATCTTGAGATAAGGAAGACACCCTAATTGAAGGGGAGAGAAATGAAAAACAAAACAAAAGCTTATATAAGCGGCATCAGTATCGTACTCAGCAGCATGCTGGCAGTGAACGTTTATGCGGATGACTATCCGTTAAAACAGGTCTCAGATGGTATTTTTTACCATCAGGGAGCACAAGAGGATGCCAATCAACATAATAAAGGCGAAATCGCGAATACCGGTTTCATTGTCGGTGACAAGTGTATTGCCGTAGTGGATAGCGGTGGCAGTTATCTTGAGGGTAAAGCGTTATTTGAAGCCATTCGTGAAAAAAGTGATTTGCCAATCTGTTATGTCATTAATACCCATGCCCATCCCGATCATTTTCTAGGCAATGCGGCATTTAAAGAAACCAAAGCCACTTTTATTGGTAATGACAAAATGCCAGCCGCTATCGAAGCCCGAAAAGCATTCTATGAAACACGCTTCAGCGACATTCTGGGGGAATATTACAAAGGCACAGAGTTTATTGAACCAACACGACTGGTCAGTGTGGGTGAACCTCTCACCATCGATTTAGGCGGGCGAGAATTGGTACTAAACAGTTATCCCACCTCACACACAGATAATGACCTGACCGTGCTGGATAAAAAAACCAAGACTTTATGGACCGGCGACTTACTCTTTGTAAAACGGATTCCAGCCTTGGATGGCAGTATTAATGGTTGGCTAAGCACAATTGAAGCACTTAAATCCATGAAGTTAAATGCGGTGATTCCCGGCCATGGACCTGCTCAACATGAAGAGTGGCAACAAGCCTTTGATGATGAAGCGCATTATTTCAGTACGATTCGAGAGCAAATCAGAGCCATCATTAATAATATGGGAACCATCAACGAAGCAACCGAATCCGTCGGCCTGAGTGAGAAGGGTAAGTGGCTGTTATTCGACGACTATCATAAACGCAATATCACAGCGGCTTTTACTGAACTGGAATGGGAATAACCGAATGAACACATTATTTAAAAATATCGGGCTTGCTGCTTTATTGAGCTTATTTTTGTTGCCAGCTTTGTGCATGGCCGCTGATGAGCCTCAGGAGCAATGGCAAACCCTTAAAGAAATCTATTTTGAAAATAAAACGATTTTAGAAGATGCCGATGACTGGTTAGTGATCGAAGCACCAAAAAGAGCTGAAGACGCGGCGATAGTGCCAATCCATCTCTATTCAAAGCAACCGCAAACCGCCAGTTCTTACATCAAAAATCTGCATGTATTTATTGATAATAATCCAATGCCGTATTCAGCTAACTTCCATTTGTCACCGAGTTTGGAAACGGTTGATATATCGACACGAATGCGGGTCGATCAATACACCTATATTCGAGCCATTGCAGAAATGAACGATGGCAGCCTGCACATGGTGAAGCGTTTTGTGAAAGCTTCGGGTGGTTGTAGTGCGCCAGCAGCAAAAGATCAGGTCGCTGCCTTGGCGAGACTGGGCAAAATGCAGATTCGTTATCGTGATGGTGACTCTTATGAGGCGAAACCAGTTCAGGTGGTCATCAGTCATCCCAACAATAGCGGTCTGCAAATGGACTTAAAAACCCGTGGTTATATTCCGGCACATTATGTCGAAAAAATGCAGATCACGCTGGAAGGTAAGGTGTTGATGACTATTGATACTGGCATATCGATTAGTGAAGATCCCAGCATGCGTTTTATGCTGCCAGCCGGGAAAGCAGGGCATGGTTTGCTAAAAGCAGAAGTGACCGATAATAAAAAGCAGATCTATACAATAGAAAAGCAGATTTAATGATGTGCTGACTGACAAGGATGTCAGTCGCTGAATGGATATTTCCAGTTAATTTGTTCAGTTGGCATCATTTGATCGACACTCAAACGAATCATGCCGGTTGGATCGCTGGCCGGTCCGATAACCACATAACGTCGGCCAGATTCGGTATAACCTATGCCTCGTGCCGGATTAAATTCAGTAATCGGGCTGCTGTTACGTAAAGTAAATGGAAGCAGCTCATCTTCTTCATCAGCAGGCTTGAATGGAGGCACGGTTTCAGGACGTTGACGCAGCCCAACAAAAATTTCCTCACCACTTGGCACAATCAGAATATTCCAGTGATAAAGCGTCATCACCGTATCAGCAGCATTTGTCATTTATTCAGCACCTTCATGGCGATGAGATAAAAAATACCCAGGGCAATCTTCAGGTTTGAGTGGTGGACTATGATAATAGCCTTGAAAGATATCACAGCCCATCTCAAGCAAGGCTTCACGTTGTTCTTTTGTTTCCACGTATTCTGCTACCACAGAGACTTTTTGAGCTTTACCTAAAGCACTGATGGTGCGAATGATATCGGCATTAGTTGAATTGGTTAGAACATCACGTGTAATCGATCCATCAATCTTAATCGCATTTACTTTAAAGCGACGCATATGTAACAGTGAGGAATACCCCATGCCAAAATCATCCATAGCCAAGTGAATACCTATATCACTGATTTCTTGTAATATTTTCTCAACTTGCTGTGAATCAGAAATTTCTGATGACTCGGTAATTTCCAGCTCAATTTCTTCAGGATGAAGTCCGTATTTAGTGACACAGCCCGATAAAAAAGTCGGTAAAGCATTATCACTCAGTTGCAGTGGAGAGATATTGATGGCCATTGTCAGCGCCTGATGGCCTTCAGCATTCCATTTCGCCTTAGCGATACAGCAGTGTTCGAATACCCAACGACCTAATTTATTAATATCACCACTATCTTCAGCCAGCATGACTAGCATCGCAGGAGACACAAAACCGTATCTTGGGTGCGTCCAGCGAACCAGTGCTTCAACCCCAACAATGTGACCAGCACGATGATGTTTAGGTTGGTAAACAACCGTTAATTCATCATGGTAAATTGCCTGACGCAAATCATAGACCAGATCTCTGGCAATCATTCCAACCTTGTCTTGTCTGCTGATAATTTGTTGTTTGGTCTGGCCATTATGGATGATGGTGTTAGTCGCCTCTTCAAAAGCCAATTGCTCTTGCTGATGTCTGTATATCTCGGCTTTGCGAACAAAAGGTAAATAGAGCAGTGTACTGATACTGATTGTCAACAATTGCAGTGCAACTCCATACCATGACTCAGTCAGTAACCACGCAGACAAAATGGGCGGTGTCGTCCAGGTCACACTGCCTGGGTTCACTACATGTACCAAGCCTGATTGAAAAGCCAGTAATGAGACAGCCATTAATGACAAAGGCACCATAAAAAAGGGAATTAAATAGCGTGGGTTGAGAACAATCGGTAAACCGTAAATGAGAATATCATTGATGTTAAACAGACTAGGGATGATCGAAATTTTGGCGACTTTATTTTGCATGCCACGGCGTGTCGTTATCAAAATAGCAATCACTAAGCCTAGCGTTGCACCAGAGCCACCTATCAAAACAAAACTGTCATAAACAGAACGTGTCACCCAATCAGCACTGATAGCAGCAATATCATGAATAAAAAATGCCCCGTCGTGGTAAGACTGAATAGCGATACCACCGTGAACGCCAATAAACCATAAACCCTGATTAACCAATACCGTCAGCGTGCTTAATATCCATGCGCCATAACCCTCAGCCTGAGCCCAATGCGTGAGGCCATCGTACACATCAGGAAAATCAGGTAACAAATTGATAAATGCTGCCACTACAAAAAAGAAAACCCCGACAATAACAATGGTCGGGGTCAGGCGCATGGCGTTATAAAAGGCGGTGTCTGATTCAACGGATAAGTGTAATAAATCCAGCAGCCGTTTATGGGTTAACCAACAGATCATTTCAGCCGTTGCAATCCCTAAAATGACAGCCAGTACCATCGATTCTATGCTGAACTCGATAGCAGAATATCCCAACAAGCTAGTCACGATAATGTAATTAATAGCCGCACTGATAGCGACCATTAAAGGTGTCGGCATATCGCTTTCGCTGTTCCTGCTACTATTAAGTCTGTAGACCAATTGCACTGAAATAATGGCTGTCAAAGCCAAAGCAAAAAAGCTAAAGGTCAGCTCACTGATACTGAGTAGTGGGGTTTTCCATGAAGCACCAAATAATGAATTCATCAATTGTTGGTAGGCAGGCCATGGCAGATAAATAAGTAAATCCAATGTCACCCGTAAAAATGTCAATGGAAGTAATGAAACAAAACTATTACGTGTTGCTACTATCCATAACAGCATTCGATGTTTCAATATCAATTCCCTCATTCTATGTTTAAAAAAGCGCGCATTGAATCATATACACAAAGAAAAAGATGTGTATCCGCTCATATATTCATAAAAATCATTGGTGAAGCATAAACACTTAATGTTATTTATTATTGAAATGTATCACATGCTTCAACATTACCTGTGTCATAACCCGTTTTAAACCATTTAACCCGTTGCGCCGAGCTACCATGAGTAAAGGCATCAGGTCTGACAACCCCAGAGGCCTGTTTTTGTAAAGTATCATCTCCGATAGCACTCGCTGCCGTTAAGCCTTCTTCCAGATCGCCGGCTTCCAGCAGTTGTCTTGATTCATTAGCATAGTGTGCCCAGATACCGGCAAAGCAATCGGCCTGTAATTCTTGTTTGACAGAGAGTTTATTCCATTCCACCTGACTCATTTTGCTACGAGCGGCCTTTACTTGTTGTGAAATGCCTAATAAGGTCTGGATGTGATGACCCACCTCATGGGCAATGACATAAGCCTGGGCGAAATCGCCAGGGGCTTTGAACTGATTTTTTAGCTGGTCATAAAAACTCAGATCGATGTAAACCTGTTGATCAGCAGGACAATAAAATGGCCCCATCGCTGATTGTGCAGAACCACAAGCCGAGTTAACCACACCACGAAACAAAACCAGTTTGGGTGGGGAGTAACGTTGATCATTTTCTTTAAAGATAGCTGACCAGGTATCTTCGGTATCCGCCAGAACGACAGAAACAAACTCGACACGTTCTTTTTCTTCAGTTGTTTCCTGTAGCGGTTCGAAGGAGGAGACATTAGGTGCCGAAGAGGGCATACCGAGAAGGGATAACAGCACAGGTAAATTACCTGTCAATGCCGCTAATACAACAATGCTAATCAGTAATAATGCGGTGCCTTTGAAGCCGAGTAATCTAAACACGGCGGGTAATAATCGAATAATACCGCCTGAACCACCACGAATCCCTGAAACACGCTGATTTCGACGGTCATCAATATTGCTACTTCTTCGGTTACCGCGCCATTTCATTTTCGTGTCCTTAATAGAAGGGAATAGGGTTACACCGTGTTGATATTACGACATTTCGGATATTGACTACAGCCCCAGAAAAACTGGCCAGCACGGTCACCTTTTTTGCTTTGGCGTTTCACCATCTTATGACCACAGCGTGAACATATGGGGGCATCTATCAGCTTTCGTTCAACTAACTGCCTAACATGGGCCACGTGCTCTCTGTTTGTTTTCAGGCTAGGTGAAAGCCGACCAGACTCAATCTGTGATATGAGGTTTTCTTTCTCTGCCAGGTTGAGAACTGGATTGGTTTTAGACTTGATATAGCGAACATAACCCAGACCATAAGTGACATTGTCTGGCATGGGCGTTTTAAAGTCACTGTCACCAATGAAAACGATCACAGAAAAGACTTGTTCGTCAGATAAGTTGAGTAAAGTCTGAAGCGTTTTGAGGTGTTTATGATTTTGCTGCAGTGGATTCTGAAAAGTGTATTTATGTTTGTATAGTTGCTGAGTCCAGTTTTTCTGGGAGGGATTACCGAATATCCAGCCACGAATATTTTTTGTTTCCACCACAAAAATGCCATAAACCGAAACGATAATGTGATCAATCTGAGTGGTCCCATCTTCGGTCGGCAGGGTCACGTTTTTGATTAAATGATAATGTTGTTTATCGAGTTGCCATCGGGCAATGACATTGACCAGAAACTCGCCCATCACACCTTTGAACCAGGCTGAACGCAGGATAGCCAGACAGAAAAATAAAGGAATGAAATACCAGAAAGACAGTAATGACGTGTAGAGCGGAGTGAAGTCCATTTCAGCACCTTGGATAGAGTCGCCAAGGGCTTACAATGCACAATATTTTAATGGGAAACAAGTACTGATTATGCAAAGAGGAATTTTTCTTGGTGGGTGCTGAGGGGTTCGAACCCCCGACCCTCGCCTTGTAAGGGCGATGCTCTCCCAGCTGAGCTAAGCACCCCAAGAAAGCGTGGCATTCTACAACATCTTTTTCAGATTTGCTCGAAAAAAATAAAGAAATTGTTATATTTATCTGGTGGATTCAACAGTAGTGCCGATAAGTGATTGATTCACCGTTTAAAGCGCATCTAAAACCATTTTTTCCAACGAAACAAAAATAATAACAATACGGCCACTACACAGAGAATCACGATCACATCAGTAAAAGCATGACTGTCATTGGCACCTGGGATACCACCCACATTAATACCTAATAATCCTGTCACAAAGCCTAAGGGAAGAAACACGGCTGCAATCACCGATAACACATACATACGCGAATTAAGTTGCTCAGACGTTTTACTGTGCAGCTCTTCCTGAACCAGTACGGCTCGTTCACGCACCGCATCCAGGTTTTCAATATAACGAATGAGGGTGTCACTGATTTCATGGATTTGAAGTCGGTCATAATCCGATAACCAGGATATCTTTTCCAGTGTCAAACGAGCCAGGGCATCTCTTTCCGGGGCTAAATACCGATGCATTTTAATTACCTGACGGCGTAAATTGGCAATATCGTTGTGTAAGTTTTCCGTATCGTCTACTAAAACGGCATCTTCGTAGTCCGCGATAACATCTTCGAAACCGGCAACCGTATCAGACATACCATCCACCGTCAGATCGACTAACGAAATGAGAAACTCAGCACTGTTTTTAGGGCCATTACCTTTGCTCAGTAATTTATCCAGTTCTGCAGCAGAGTAAGACATTTCACGTCGGGTAGTGACGATAATACGTGGATCAATCCACATGCGAATTGAAATCAAATCGTCGGAACGGGCATCCTCATAATGATTAATACCGCGTAAAGACATCAGTAAACCATCATTAATGGAGGTCGTACGAGGTCGCGTTTCTTCCTCTAATAAGGCATTAGCGATCACACCATCCAATCCGGACTGTTCAAGTAGCCAACGTTCAGCATCAGGATGCGTGTAGTCAAAATGCAGCCAGAGAATGCCATCTTCAGCCTGCCATTGCGGCAGATCATTCACATTGAGACGGGTACTGCCACCCTCACCGTTGAGTAAATGGGCAAAGGCTAAACCTGAAGGGTTGGACATGACAAAAGTGTTCCCATGCAATTAAAAAATTTGAGCTTAGCATAACAAGAGTGAGGCATTGCCAGTATTTCAGCCAGATGACTTTGCCGTTCCACAGTAGACTGGAATCCAGCCCGAAGCCGATAGCCCCCGTCATTCCAGCGCAGGCTGGAATCCAGTCCGAGCCGTGAAAAAGAAGCCATTTTAACCGTAAAGAAACCGTTATTGTTCAAAGGCCTGAACTGGATGCCAGAAGGACTCTGGCATGACGGTGATAAGTATTTGGGCATGATAATGGTGTGTAATGCCTTTACTTCGGCATGACACGAAGTTTGTGGATATTTACTAGATGATTTGTGGGAATGCCTCAGGAGTCAATGATGTCACTGACTCCCTTTCAGGCTAAATAGAAAAGCTGATTAGCGAAGTGTTCTGCTGAACAGATTTAACGCCAGTTGATAGCCGATTTGTGCGGTTTGTGCATCATAACGGCCACCATCACCTTCATCACGCATAAACGCATGTTCAGCATTAAACTCATGCCAGGTGAAGGTAATATCTGTCGCTTTTAATTCCTGATAGATTTTTAACAAACCATCAGCAGGTACATGATTATCCTGTTTACCCCAAATCATTAATAACTCGCCTTTAATGTCATCAAGGCGTTCCATACTGTGTTGGCCGGGTTTGTTTGGAATTTTTTGGATATGTAAATCCGTAGCGTAGAAACACGCTGTACCTTTGACTTCAGGTTGAAGGGCTGCACGGAAAGCCAGGTGACCACCAATGCAATAACCCATAGCACCAATATGACCATTGCACCACGGTTGGGTTTTTACAAACTCAATCATGGCTACATTATCAGAGTCATAACCCTGAACATCTTTCGCTTCTTTATCCGCATTACCTTTGTCACGACCAGCGTCGTCATAACCCAATACGGTGCCGATAGGGTTTAGTTCATGGAAAACTTCGGGCACTAATACAGCATAACCATGGCTTGCCATCAGTCTTGCTGCACGTTCAATCGGGCCAGTCTGTTGGAAAATTTCAGAGTAGAACAAAATCACCGGGTAGCTACCTTCACCGACCGGACGGTGAATATAAGTACGCATAACGCCAGTAGGGGTATCAAGATCGACAAAGTGGCTTTGAATTTTCATAGTAGGCTCGCTAGATTGCTTGAATGTCTGAAGAATGAAAGGAGGCTATTGTACAAGAAGTCGTTTGCTTCATCATCGCTGTATTTATCCGCAAATCGAAAAGCATCATTCTGCATCTCCATACTTGAGGTTTGTATTCAGATTAAAAAAATGAAAAATAGTTAATATTTAAAAAGTCAGGGTAAAAACCTCCCGAAGCGGCTAAGCAGGCTTTCATTTTTTATAAATGGATTAATCTTTGTAAATTTAGGATTTTTTCCTATATTTACTCAAGGTAATGCGTAGTAAATTTACGTTACCTTATGTGAAATTTTGTGAACATGCACGCAGAGTTTACCCAGAACTTGTGATTAGTCATGTTACTGCAAACCTCGACAAAACATAAGGCAGGCACAATCCGGCAGCTTATGTAAAAGGGGAGCAGGCAATTGAGTGACATAGCCCTACACCACGAATCAGACGTCAGTATTCTGGGTAATCTTAATGCAACGCGTGACTCCATCGTCACTGATCTTTACCGTGCACACAATAGCTGGTTATTAGGCTGGTTCAGAAAGAAACTCGGTTGCAGCTTTGATGCGGCCGACTTGATGCAAGATACCTTTTCCAAAATTTTGCAAAAAGACGATCTGACCAGTATCAAAGAGCCTCGTGCCTATCTCACCACTGTGGCCCATGGGCTGATGGTCAATCATGTTCGGCGTCGGGATATTGAAAGAGCCTATCTTGACGCTTTGGAAAATATGCCAGAAGTCGAAGTCCCTTCACCTGAGTCACTCAATATTATGGTGGAGACGCTCGCCAAAATAGATGAAATGCTCGATGGCTTGCCTGAACGGGTTCGCAGCGCTTTTTTATGGTGTCAACTGGAAGGGCTTTCACATGCTGAAATTGCGTCACGACTATCGATTTCCGTCAGCTCAGTTCGACAGTACATTGCTAAGGCATTGCTGCATTGTTTAAACATGGATAATTAAATTGTTTTGTCATGGCCCATTCTAATAAAAATGCTATCTATGAAGCGACCAACTGGTTTGTTGAACTGACTTCCGGTGAAGCAACAGATGCAGATCGCAAAGAATGGGAGAGGTGGCTAAATGCTTCACCAGAGAACAGACAAGCATGGGAACAGGTTGAAGCCGTCACCAACTGTTTTATGGGGCTGGATTCAAAAACCAGTATCGCCGTTTTAAATCGACCGATTGATACCCGACACCTCAAATCACATGAACGTCGCCAAGTCATTAAAACCCTCAGCTTATTGGTGGCTGCAGGCACTGCAGGCTGGTATGGCTATCAGCAAAAACCATGGCAAGTCTTATTAGCAGACTATTCAACCGCTGTCGGTGAAATTAAACACGTGACCTTAGATGACAACACCCAACTGGTGCTGAATACGGATACCAAATTATCCGTGCATTATGATGAGCAGGTCAGAAACGTCAGGTTATTACAAGGCGAAGTCTATGTAGAAACCGCAGAAGATCCTAATCCATCCTATCGTCCGTTTATCCTCACAACCGAGCACGGCACTGTCACAGCGCTTGGTACAAAGTTCAGTACCCGTATCATCCATGATAGAAGCTGCGTGAATGTCTATCAGGATGCCGTTGAAGTCAGGCCGATAGATGGCTATGGAGACAAGGTCGTTGTCAATAAAGGTGAAGCAGTGAAGTTCACCGCAGCGTTATTCCAACAAAAAATGTTGTTTGATGCCTCAACTTTGGGCTGGACAACAGGCACGCTCGTTGTCGATAAGATGCGCTTAAGTGAATTTATAGATGAACTTTCCCGTTATAAAACTGGTGTTATGCGCTGCGACCCTCGCATTGCTGATTTAGAAATCTCCGGTGCTTTCCCGGTAAACAATATTGACGGTGCATTAAGAAGCATCAGTAAAACCCTGCCAGTGCGTGTTGAAAGTTACACACGTTATGTCACCATGCTTAAACCTGCCTAAAAAAATCCCCTCGTAAACCTAGCTATATCAACGTTTTCAAAAAAATTTCAAAAAAAGTCTAAAAAAAATTGTCACTTTCCGATTCTCGATTGGCATACCTAGTAAGAACAACAAAAAAATAATAATTATTAGTCGGAGAGAAATATTGGAACTGCAAGCAAAGGGCCCAGTGTGCCTTAAGAAAAAGCTATGTCGTTGTTTATCTATCGCCACGATGAGCATGGTCGGTGCCATGTCAATCAATCATCTTGCCCTGGCCGAAGATAATGCGTCTGAACAAGTGAAACGTTATGACATTCCTGCTGGCCCTCTAGGTAAAGCAATATCAAATTACGCGGCTGAAAATGGCGTGAGATTAACCTTTGACCCAGCACTGGCAGAAGGAAAAGAAACCCAAGGGCTTCATGGTGAATATTCCGTTGAAGAAGGCTTTCAAAAATTATTAAACGACAGTGGCCTCGAAGCCATTGATGATACAGATGGCGGCTATTTTCTGGTGCCAGGACAAGAAGAGTTACCTGCTTTGGGGGATGACCGCTTAATTCTGGATACGGTTAAAGTCAGAGCACAACGTTTTTATGAAGTCGGACCACTGCCTGGTCTTGGGCTCACCAAAGAAGAAATTCCAGGTAACGTGCAAAGTATTAGTGCGGAAGAAATCAGAAATGCTCGTTCTTTGAGTATGACAGATTTATTTAACTCCAAACTTCAAGGTGTCACGGTTAACGATTATCAGGGCAATCCATTTCAGATGGATATCCAATATCGTGGTTTCACAGCGGGGCCGCAAATTGGTAGTCCCCAGGGATTAAGTGTTTTTATTGATGGTATCCGCGTTAATGAACCATTTGGTGATGTCGTCAACTGGGACATGATTCCCATGAATGCGATAGCAGCTGTCGATGTATTCCCAGGCTCTAATCCGATATTTGGTCTCAATACACTAGGTGGAGCTTTTACAATGAAAACCAAAGATGGTTTTAACTTCACGGAAACCGTTTTTGATGTGATGAAAGGTTCTTTTGGTCGTGAGCAATTATTGGCTGAAAGTGGCTGGAATAATGGCACAATAGCCTTCTTTGGGGCTGGTAGCTTTTTTATGGAGGATGGCTGGCGTGAAAACTCACCCAGTAAAGTCAACCAATTATTTGGTAAAGCCAGCTATCGTGGTGAAAAACTTGATCTTAATTTAAGTACCTTAATTGTAAAAACAGACTTGGTTGGTAATGGCTTAATTCCAACAGAAGAATATCGCCAAGATCGAAATGGGGTATTTACTTCACCTGATACGACAGAAAATAAACTACAACAATTTCAGTTATCTGGAGCATATCAGGTCAATGACACATTTAGTGTGACAGGCCAAGTTTATCGTCGTAATAGTCAGCGAGATTCGTGGGGAGCAGATGTTTATACTGAATTTGAAAATCAGACAGTAAGACGAGACCTTGCCGAGGGTGAACAATATACTTGTTTATATCAAGTATCGGATGAGAATAAATACAACATCCCAGATTATTATGTTGTTGATGATGCTCAGTTTTTTGCTTTTGCTTTAAGCGGTCAACCCTTAGAGCAAGCATTTGCCGATTTGCCACCAGAAACATTTCTTGCTGATTTACCACCTGAGTATGCTCAGTATGCTCAAGATACCTTCAACTATTATAAAAATATCAATACAACAGCCAGGTATGCGCAGCTTGGTATTCAAGCACCGGAAGAACCCAATGATGGTTCTATGACTTATCAGGCATTAAGTAATTTAGACAGAAGCTTAATAAATACGACAGATACATTAGATTATGCGATTACAAGTACTGGCAGTTTCAATTTCATTGATAATGGCACTCAGTATTACTTACTTATAAAACCCGCTATCAATAAAGATCAATGTACAGCTGCTGATGGCGACACACTTGAGGTGACAGGTCCTGATGGGGGCGTACAGACTGTTGATGGCGCAGCTTATAGCCAGACAAACCCTGGCGTAGCTGAGGGAACACCAACAGGGGTATTGACGAAGAATACCATCGATCAAATAACAGATGGTTTTTCAATTCAACTCAACTGGAACTTAGATAAACATAAAGTCATGATCGGAGCTTCTGTTGATCGTCCGACAGCTGAATATAGTAACTCACAACAGTTAGGTTTATTTGATGCTGATCGTGAATTCTTCTTATCACCAGAACAAATACGCGATCAATATATTGCAGCCGATGTACCTATTAAAAATAATGACTTTGAAGGGGAGCAAACAACCAAAAGTCTCTATTTTAGTGAAACCTGGAGTCCCGTTGAAACATGGCACTTCAATTTATCTGCACGATATAACGATACTCAAGGTCAGAATAGAATGAAGTCTAGGGAATATGGTATTGGTTTTGTTCCCAATCTAGCCGAATTAGAAGCCTACCCAGATAGTTTCGGTGTGTGTCGTCCGGGTGAAGATTGCCCTACAGGTTATGTTATCCCCGATACGTCGAAACTTATTAATGAAGAGGAAAAAGAGGATTTTAGTTATTACTCATTAAATCCTTCTTTAGGCGTGGCTTGGCAAGCTAAAGAAACATTGAATGTTTACGCTAATTTTGCTCAAGGTGTTCGTGTACCTTCTGTAATCGAATTAGGTTGCGCTCTGGATAAAACACTCATTGATGGTGTGTATAAGAGCCTTAGAGAGAATCGTACTTGTTCACTGCCATCGAATTTATCAGGTGACCCGTATTTACCACAGATTAAAGCCGAAACATGGGAAGTAGGGATGCGCGGTCTGTTGGGCGACAACATCCAGTGGAATATCGCGGCATATCAAACTAATTTAAAAGATGATTTATATATGGTGACTTTTCCCGGTAACCGTAACTACTTTGACACTATTGGAAAAACGCGGCGCCAGGGGATTGAGTTTGGTGTTTCTGGGCAAAAAGATCGCTGGGGTTTCACAGTTAATTATGCCCTGACAGATGCCACCTTTGAAGATAACTTTACCATCGCCGGTAATGATAATAGCAGCTCATACGAGCGATTTAGTGGTAATTACAATTATAGCCGTATGATTGATGTCGAGCCGGGTGATCGTATGCCTGGTGTATCACTTCATAACCTCAATGCAACGGTAACTTATGACGTTACCCCTAAATGGAATATCGGTCTCACAGCCATTGCACACTCAGAAAGTTTTGTTCGCGGTAATGAAAACAATAAACATCGAAAAGGGGTTGTCTTGACTGAGACTAGGGAAATTTCAGGTAAACAAGTCGTGGTTACTCGAAAACCCACTAGTAATCCAGGCAAAGTACCAGGGTATATGACCTTCAATTTTCAAAGTACCTATCGATTTGATGAGAATTTAAGCATTAACTTATTAGTGAATAATATTTTTGATAAAGAATATTTTACTGCTGGCACCTTAGGTCGAAATCCATTTTCACCGGGCCCTTACGGCGCTGATGATGGTCCTGCTGGTTACAACCATAATTCACTTGAATGGGATAGTACAAACTTTGTGGCACCAGGAGCCAAAAGAGGTGCATGGCTGAGTTTGAGATGGCAATTTTAGTTGTTTGAGATATGGAAATAGGTAGTGCAATTGCGACTGCCACAAAAGGAATTCAACCACAATCTTGGTAAGTATTAAGGCACGAACTAAAGATTATGGTGAATGGGTGCTTCGGGCAGCCACAAATGCCCGTCTATTGTACATGGATGGAGAAAAATGATGAAAAACTTCAAATTAAAATTAGCGTTGTTAAGTAGTTTAAGTTGTTTAGCATCGACTCAAGCATTGGCAGCTTGGGAAAACTTACCTGCAACAGGTGTATCTGTAGGTAGTGATACGAGTGCATACATTTTATGTAATCCAACCGGTGATTTTGGTTCTGGTTCAGGTGCAGATGCCCCGGTTCGACCAACATCAACAGCGAGTCCTTGTGCTGTTTTACCTACTAGTGAATTATTACCGCCAGACTCAAGTTTTACTGGGGCTAGCCGAATTCCCGTCGTTAATGGGACACGTACAATCACTATGAATAATAGCTACACCAATAATACTGATGTGGTGATTGGCAATGTGAAAGAGTATGTCTGGCGTAATTCCAGTACTAATATGTGTATCTATGGTATGCGAGTATCTTTGACAAACACAGACTACAACTTAACTGTAAGTGGTAAACAGACTTTTGAAGTGAATGACATAGCTCGAAAAGGTTGGAGTGGTAAAACCATAGATGTTGCATATTCTACGGTGCCTACTACTGCATCACCAATTTATCGTATAGGGCGAACCTTTACCTCAGTTCAACATCGTCCTGGTTTTGTTGATCAACCCATCACTGGTCTAGGTTCAAGTCCTGCTATTAACGGTGTAAATGTATGGCCTACGCCAGCAGGACGTCCAACTGCAGCAGAGCAAAAAGCCGATATCGATACAGACTGGGTAGATTTCACTACCGATGCGAATTTTCTCGATGATGACGGTAGTACTAATCCTTTATCAGGAATGAGCTATGTCAGAGCGAGCTGTACAAGTGGCACATTTACGACTGCTGCGGATGCAATTCGTCTGCGTCAAACCTTCCAAGAGCTAAGTGCTGATGGTTCAACTGATAATCCATTTATTGAAGTAGAAGTAGAAGGTGTGATTCCAAACTAAGGATTGTTCGTGTGATAAGTCTAGGGCAGATGGCGAGATGTTTTGCCATCTGCTCTTGGACAAAAATTACGTTGACAAGCTTTTACTTATATATAAGGAACGGATATGGCGATTAAAGTTTTTAACTCAACTGAAACGAGTTACACAGGTACCTCAGCAAATGACTTAGTGTTGGGGAATGATCTCGGTAACACTATAGATGGTGGTAATGGTAATAATATTATTCACGGCGGTGCAGGCGACGATATTATCTTTACTGGAACTGGCAATGACATTATTGCAGGCGGGGATGGTAATGATATCGTTTACTCAGATGGTGGGGATAATATTATTTCAGGTGGTAAGGGCATCGATAACATCGTAACTGGCAGTGGTGAGGATATTATTGCTGGCGGAGAAGGTGATGACGTTATCTTTGCAGGTGATGGTGACGATATCTTATCTGGCGGTGCTGGTTCAGATTACATAGACGGTCAAGGAAGTAGTGCTGGCGATGAAACTGTCTCTGGTAATCTCTTTCATGTAACTTCACAAGATGTTCTCATTGGTGGCGCTGGAAATGACACGTTTGTAATGGGGGATGAGTTTGAAGAACTGACCATCATCCAAGGTGGTGTTTCAGCTCAAGACCTTTCAGGCGATGCAGCAAGATACGTTGATTTGAACGAAGCTGAAGGTGAAGAAGGCGAAGAAGAGGAAGAAGAAGGCGAGGAAGAAGAAGGGCCTTTATTCGGTTTCGACACTGTTAACAATGAGTTTGTTGAAATTGAAGATCAGGAAATGTCAGAACAAGCTGAAACGGATGTTCGCTTGAATCTGGTTACTCGTCCTGGTTCGACTGAAATCAATACCGCTGCCTCTACCTTTGCAGGCTATAACGCTGTTGATACTTTGCAGTTTACAGAAAGCGGTGACTTTGATGAGTCTTTATCATTCTCTGGAATTGAGCGTCTAGAACTGGATAGCGGCGTTAATATCACCTTATCTTCTGAGCAGTTGGAAGACAATGCTGAGTCATTAAGCACGGGTTTCTTAAATCCAGGTCTGCAGATTCATGGTACAGCCGGTGGATCGAGCGAGTCAGTCACGGTTGAGATGGAGTTTGAAGAAGCTGAGTTTGAACCTGATGAAGATATCGTCGGTGCAGAGGAAGAGGAATATGACTACGCTGAGTTCTCTGTTGAGGAATTTGCAGTAGCGAATTTATTCCACAACGTTGACATGATCTACGATGCCAGTGAAGGTGAAGAAGGTAGCTTTACTCATGTTTATGGCGGCAATGAATCAGCTGGTGCGACTGAAACTGTATATGGCAGTGATGGTGTCGACTACGGTGTCATGAACGGTGGTAATGATACTTACTACGGTGGTGATGGTAACGATGTCCTGGTTGGTGGAAGCGGTGCCGATAGCCTGTATGGTGAAGACGGTGACGATATCTTCCTTGTCGGTGGTTTCGGTTCAGGTAATTCTGGTACAACCTCTGCGGCTGATGATGGTAATCAGGAATGGATTGCAACAGGTGCTGAACACGATCTGATCGTGGGTGGTGATGGTGTTGATACATTACGGATTACCACGGGTGTCGGTGCAGATACAAAAGCTAACGGCACTATCGTTTTAAATGATGACAATTTCCAAGGTATGGAAGTGGTTCAGGTAGGTGGCACAGTAGACCAACTGAATGTGGAAAATGATGCATTGCAAATGTTGAATGACCACTACTATTTTGCTGCCAACGGTACTGTCGATGATTTAGACAATAGCCTGGGTAACAATGGCGGTACCATCGATAATGTCGTTGTTGATGCTTCTGGTGTAACTGCAAATGGTCTGCGTTTTGAAGGTAATGGTAATGACAATACCTTTATCGGTACAACGCAGGATGATGTTTTCGTCGGTAACGGTGGTAACGATACGCTGACTGGTGGTGATGGCGCGGATACTTTCGTGTTTGGTCAGGTCCATGAGCAAGTCGTGACTGGTGATGACGATGAAGTTCAAACCTATGTAGATACTGCATTTGATTTAACTGGTATCGATACCATTACTGACTTTGTGAGTGGGTTGGATACGATTGCCCTGAACATTGATCAGTTTACTTCTCTGACGGCAGGTAGTTTCACTGCTGATAATCTTGTTTGTAGTGTAGGTGCAGCTGCTGGTGATGCGAATGACTTCTTGTTATTCGACACATCAACGGGTGCATTGAGCTATGACGCGGATGGCAGTGGCTCTGGTGCTGCTGTGCAATTTGCTACTTTGACAGGTGTGACTTCATTAAGCGCATCTGACATTGAAGTGTTTGCATAAAAGTGAATGGAGAGGGTGTACCCGTTGGGTACATCCTCTTTTTTCTTACTGGTCACCCGCTGAGATTATTGTTATGCCAGACGTTGTTATTTATTTAAAACAGAAAAACCATCAAGCCGGATTTACCTTGTTAGAACTCTTGGTGGTGATGGTCATTATCGGTTTGTTAGCCGGTTATGTTGGACCAAAGTATTTTGCTCAAATTGGTAAGTCCGAAGTGAAAACGGCCCGTGCTCAGATTGAAGCATTAGGTAAAGCTCTGGATCAATATCGTTTGGATGTTGGCCATTACCCAACAACAGAGCAGGGACTGGCTGCACTCAATACACCACCCAATAATGAACGTAAATGGCAAGGGCCATACCTTAAAAAAGACGTACCAAACGATCCTTGGGATAACCCGTATTTTTATCAGATGCCGGGCACACATAGTCAGTATGCAGACTATGACTTGTGGTCATTAGGCAGCGATGGTGCCAGCGGTGGTAAAGACACGGCGGCCGACATTGTGAGCTGGCGTTAGGTTTCTGACTTTATGATTTTTACGATGAAAGTCATTCATGATGGTGCAGTCAGACTGATAGAGATTGAAGCCGGTAATGCCAATCAGGCACGTTATCTGGCAGAAAGACAAGGCCATCACGTACTTTCTATCAATCAACAAAAAAGTGGGGCATTGTCTCTTGGTTTGCCTCAATTAAAAAAAACTAAATTCAATGTGATGCTGTTCAGCCAGGAATTACTGGCATTGCTCGAGTCCGGACTCAGTCTGGTTGAGGCCATAGAAGCCTTAGCTGAGAAAGAAACTCATGCCGAATCAAAAGCGGTATTGAACCAAATCAAAGCCGCTTTATTTGATGGACAGCCTTTATCTACTGCTCTGGAAAAAGTACCAGAGGTGTTTACTCCTTTATATATAGCCCTGATTCGTTCCAGCGAACGTACGGGGGATATGACAACGGCATTAAGTCGACATGTGGCGTATCAGTCCCAAGTCGATGCAATGAAAAAGAAAATCGTCTCTGCAGCTATATATCCGGTGTTATTACTGGTGGTCGGCGGCTTGGTTGTGTTGTTTTTACTGGGGTATGTCGTACCCAAATTCAGTGTGATTTATGAAAGCACCAATGCGGATCTGCCTTGGTTATCACAGTTATTACTGAGCTGGGGGCAGTTATTACACAGTCATGGACGTGAAGCGTTTATGGTGTTTATCGCCAGTATTGCTGTAATGAGTTATGTGCTGACGCGGTCGTTTGTACGTCGTTTTATTATGGCGAAAGTCTGGCAAATTCCTAAACTGGGCGAAACGCTGCGAATCTACCAGCTTGCCCGTTTTTACCGAACATTAAGTATGTTACTGCGTGGTGGTATCCCATTGATTACGGCTATGCAGATGGTGTCCTCGTTATTACAACCTTTATTACGCAGCAAATTAGCCTTGGTGGCTAATGATGTGAAAGAAGGTAAACCCTTATCTAACGCCATGGAATTACATGGCATGACCACCTCGATTTCTGTCCGTATGTTACGGGTGGGTGAGCGTACCGGACAGATGGGCGACATGATGGAACGCATTGGCGTGTTCTACGATGATGAAATTGCCCGTGCGGTCGAATGGTTTACCAAATTACTTGAACCGGCTTTGATGATCATTATTGGTCTGGTGGTGGGCTTAGTCGTGGTGCTGATGTATATGCCGATTTTTGAATTGGCAGGGAGTATTCAATGAATACGGCCTATCATGACACGCCGATTATACAGACGGATATTCAGGTCGATGCGCTGACTGTAGAGCAGTTAAATCAAGCCACGCAATTGGCACAGCAAACTAAGCAGCCTTTACTTAAGGTGCTGGAAGAAGTCAGTGAGTTAACTCCTGATGTATTTGTGCAAGCGCTGGGTTTATTGGTGCGTTATCCGGTGTTGACGATTTCTCAGCTCTATCACTTGCAACCTGATTTTGATGTGGTGCCGTTTACGCAGGCGGAGAAAATCGGCTGCCTGGCGGTGCGTGATAAACATGACGCCTTATATCTGGTTCACGCAAATCCATTTGAAGCCAATTTGTATTCCAAACTGGATCTGCTGGTGAATGAACCAGCCACCTGGGCCTTGGCGCACACCGACGATTTAAACGTCTATCTATCTCATCATGAAGCCAATATGCGTGCTTTAGGTGATGAGGTATCAGAGCACCATGCTGAGCGTAATGAGGATGAGCAAGGTATAGAAGATATCTCCTTACGCTCAATCAGCGAAGATACCAGCCCGATTGTGAAGTTTGTACGCTCGACTTTATACGATGCCCTGAAAGCTGGGGCCAGTGATGTGCATCTGGAAACGGATCAAAACGGGCTTAAAGTGAAATACCGTATTGATGGTGTATTGAGTCATGTCGGTGGTATTCAGGGACTGGCTCAGGCAGAGCAAGTGATTTCCCGTGTCAAAGTCATGTCTGATCTGGATATCGCTGAGCGTCGCATCCCCCAGGATGGCCGCTTTAAAGTCATGGCATTGGGGCGAGAAATTGATTTACGTGTGTCGATTATGCCCAGTGTGTTGGGTGAAGATGCGGTTTTACGGGTGTTAGACAGACAAGCATTAAGTGAAGAAGCTCAGGGACTGAGTTTAGAAATATTGGGTTTTGCTCCCGATATTATGGCCCGGTTTCGATTATTAGCTGAAGAACCTTACGGCATGTTGTTGGTGACAGGGCCAACCGGCAGCGGTAAAACCACCACGCTGTATGGCATTATTTCTGAGATTAATCACGGCACTGACAAAATCATCACCATTGAAGATCCCGTCGAATATCAGTTACCCGGTGTATTGCAAATCCCCGTCAATGAGAAAAAAGGACTGACCTTCGCCAAAGGTTTACGTTCTATTCTGCGTCATGACCCAGACAAAATCATGGTCGGTGAGATTCGTGATAATGAAACCGCACAAATCGCCGTGCAATCAGCGCTGACCGGTCACTTGGTGTTAACCACTGTGCACGCTAACAATGTCTTTGATGTGATTGGCCGTTTCACCAATATGGGGGTGGATCCGTATAACTTTGTGTCAGCGATGAATGGCATCCTGGCACAGCGACTGGTAAGGGTGAACTGTCCACATTGCCTGACAGAGGATAAGCCTGATGCAGCACTGGTAGAAAAGTCAGGCTTAAACGCCGAGCAGATAAGCGACTTTCGCTTTAAAAAAGGACAAGGTTGCGGCCAGTGCCACGGATTAGGATTCAAAGGCCGGAAAGCGATTGCCGAATTATTGTGCTTTAACGATGAAATCCGCGAACTGATTGTTACGCGTCAACCGGTGAGAAAAATTAAAGAGGCAGCCTATGCCAATGGCACCAGAACAATGCGTGAAGCGGCATTGTTACTGGTGAAAAATGGTGAGACGACACTAGAGGAGATTAATCGTGTTACCACATTGGCTTAGCATCATGACCGATGAGCTGAATGTGTGTATTCGGCCTAATAGTCTTGTTATCAGACGCTTTAAAGGTGTCGCCGGTAAAACACGTTGTATCGATCAACAGAAAATTATGATGAAAAAGGCTGTCGACCACAGGGATGTGGAGGTGGCTTATCTTGCCAAGGTGCTTCATACCACACTCAGTCAAGCGCGTTGGCAGGCAAAAACGGCTCGCGTTGTTTTAGCCAACAGTTTTGTACGTTATGCCGTTCTGCCCTGGAATCCTGTCATTAAGACTGATGAAGAAAAGCAGGGGTATCTGCAACATCTGTTTGTCAGTCTCTATGGCGATGTGGTGAAAAGCTGGAATAAAACCATCAGTCCGTCAGGCTTCGGTCAGCCTGCTGTCGCCAGTGCGATACCGACACCGCTCATTCAGACGATTGATGAAATATTTACCTCATTAGCCATCCAACTCCTTAGCATCCAGCCGTATCTGATGTCGGTAATGAATGACGCGATTGCGGTGATCAAATCACAGCAGCTACAAAGTTTGTGTTGGTTGACAGTGATTAGTGATGGACGTTTATGTCTGGGGGTGATGTCAGAAGGTCAGTGGTTATGGCTTAAAAACGTACAGCAGGAAAGTGATGTGATCGGTCAGATTGAGCTGTTGATTCAACGTGAACGCCTGATCAATAGCGTCTTTGATAAAGCCGTGCAGCAACGTTATGAACAAGTCATGTTATTACACTGGCCGGATATCTCTGTATCAAGTGCCATAAAAATCGGCAGTTACCGCATTATTCGCCTGCCATCGTCAAAGTTATTTGCCAAGGAACAGCCTGATACTCAGGTAGCGAGGTTAATTGCCTCATGAAAACGATTCACCTTAATCACCGTCTGCATACATCGTCACCCAAGCCGCTGGCATCATTTTTATTATGTGTGGCGGTATTAGCGGTGTTGTTGAGTCTGTTCTTTTTACAGCAGAGTAATGCCCGACTGGCGGAATTAAAACAGGAAAAAGCCCGCTATACCCGAACCACAGAATCTAAAGCGACAGCACAGCCTTTATCGGAACGTGAACAGGCGGAACTGGATGCAGTGAATGTAGCGATTAATGAAATCATCCGCCCGTGGCCGCAACTGTTTTTTGCATTGGAAGAGTCACGTCTGGACAGCATTCAACTGGTGGCTATTGAGCCGAATGTAAAAAATAAAACCGTGCAGATTATTGCTATCACCTCACCGGTGGATGAGATTCTGGCCTATATCGGCAAACTAAAACAGCAGGCCATTGTGAGTTCAGTAAGTTTGTTATCGACTGAATCAGTTCGTCTCGATGGCAAAGAGGCCACACAGTTTGAATTATTAGTGACGTGGGTAGAGCACTGATGCAAAAAGTCATGATGGAACATTACGGACAATGGCTGCTCTACCAGTTTCGTCAGTGGGGTTGGCAAGGAAATCTGGCAGTAGGGTTATTGCTGGTCAGTATCGTGATTTCAATGATGATTCAGGCAAATAATGAGCAGGCAGAAAAACTGCGATTAACGATTGATGATTTGGCTCAACACACTCCCGTCGATATTCAACCTGAACCACGGTCTACTCAGATCACACAACGTTTTTATCAGGCCTTGCCTGAGCAAAAACAGGCCAATCAAAATATCGCTGATGTATTAACCGTGATTGAAAAGCATGGCTTAAAACTGAACCGTTCTGATTACTCAACACGCGAAGTCCCGCAATCAAGCATGGTGCTTTATCACATCAAATTTCCTTTGGAAGGTGCCTATCCAGCGATTAGAAATGTGGTGACGGAAATCATGAACCGTCAGCAAAGCATAGCGTTAAGCCATATTAATTTTAAACGTGACAATATGCGTAGCGAGCAGGTGAAAGCCAATATCGAGTTTGTGCTGTACACCAAAGCGGATGGTAAACACTGATGCAGAAGTTGAAAGATAATTTGGTGTGGATAGGTTTAGCACTGACATTGCTTTTGGTGGTGTTTGTGGAACTGCAGGATGAGCCAGATAACGATACGACCGAAGTCGTTGTGGTAGCACCTGATCATGTACAAACACAAAGCGAACAGAAACAGACACAACAGATTCAGAAACAAGCCGTTCAGACGCAAGAGACATTCGTTGTTGCCCAGTCTGATAACAACAGCCGTTTTAGCTTACGAAAAAAAATCATTGATGTGCCGGTTGATTTATTTGCATTGCCTCAGGCAAAGCAGGAAAGCCAGCCCATTGCCGTGGCACCGAGACCACCGGTACCCCCTGTAAACCCATACACCTATGTAGGCAAGCTGATTGAAGATGGAGAAATGCGTGTATTTCTGACCAATGGACGTGAAAACTACGTCGTGCAGGCAGGCGATACGCTGGAAGAGGTGTGGCAGGTGAAAGCGATTCATTCAACAGAAATGATTTTACTCAACTTACCAACACAGACACAGATTCGTGTTGAAATTGGAGCAGTACTTTGAGAATAGCTAGGGATCAAAAAAGGTTACGGATAATAAGACGTTCGGCATTGCTGGTGGCTTTAGCGTGTTTGCAAAGCTGTAGCAGCATGCAGGAGACGCAACAGCAGCAATACACCGATGCCGAGTTTATCGCTGCAAAACGATTGATTGCTTATGGGCAGGTGGATGAAGGCATTGCCAAATTAAAACAGTTAACCACGCAATACCCCCTTAATCCGGAATATCGCAACACCTTAAAGCTCCAGCAGGAGATGAAAATCGCCGGACTATTACAGTCCGCTCACACGGCACTGGATAATCATCAACCATTAGTGGCTGAGAAAACCTTTAATCAGGTGCTGGCACTGGCACCGGAAAATCAACGCGCCCTAAATGGATTGAAAAAAGTGGCGAGTGCCCAAAAGCACGAAACCATCATACAAAGTGCTGAACAGGCATTTGCCAAACAGGACTTTGATACTGCTCGTAGCTTAGTGCGTATGGTGCTGGCGGAAGACTCAACCAATGAAGCAGCCAGACAGTTATTTGAGAAGCTTGATGAGCAGGCCATTGAGAAAGTCACTACGGTGCCACATATCAAATCGGCATTTAAAAAGTCAGTCAGTCTGGAATTTAACAATGCCCCTATCAAGTCGGTGTTTGAGTATATCGGCAAGGCAGGGGATTTAAATTTTACCTTTGACCGTGAACTCAGTGATGCCATGCAAACCAGTATTATGCTGCGTGATACACCTATCAAAGAAGCGATTGACACCATTCTGACGACAAATCAGCTGGGTAAAAAAATCCTTAATGAAAACACCATTCTGATTTATCCCTTAAGCCGTAGTCAGGAATACGAAGAGTTATATGTACGCAGCTTTTACCTGAACAATATGGATGCCAAACAAGCCCTGGCCTTGTTGCAAACTGTTTTGAAAGTGGAAGATGTCTACGTCGATGAGAAGCTGAATACACTGGTGATGCGAGACAGTCTGGAGTCGATAAAAACCGCTGAAAAACTCATTGCTTCTCAGGATCTGGTTGAACCAGAAGTGATGCTGGAAGTGGAGGTAATGGAAGTCAATCGCCGTAATCTGGAAGAGATTGGCATTCGTTATCCTACCTCGGCCGCGCTGGGTGTGCGTGGTGAAGATGATGTCGATGGGCGACTGACCTTAGCCGAGCTGAAAGAGTTCAATTCCGGCATGGGGGTGTTCACGGTGACCGATCCGGTGCTGGCATTAAACCTCATGCAAAAAGACACCGATACCAATCTATTAGCTAACCCGAAAATACGAGTGAAAAACCGCGATAAAGCCAAGATCCATGTTGGCGATAAAGTACCGGTATTAACGAGTGTGTCGAATTCAACGGGCTTTGTTTCCCAGTCGGTCAGTTACATTGAAGTGGGTATCAAGCTGGAAGTGGAACCGACCATCCTGATTCAGAATCAGGTGTCGATTAAGGTCAAACTGGAAGTCAGTAATATCATTGACCAAATCACCTCCAGTAGTGGCGTGGTGGCCTATTCCATTGGTAGCCGTAATGCTGATACCACCTTGTCGTTAAAAGATGGTGAAACGCAGATTCTGGCGGGTTTATTTAAAGATGATGAGACCAATACCGACTACAAAGTACCAGGTTTATCAGGCTTACCCTTTATTGGTCGTTTCTTCACCGATAAGAATAAAGACAGACAGAAAAACGAGATTGTCTTATTAATTACCCCACGCATTCTGCATAACATCGTACCGGCAAACTCGGTGTATACCGCTTTCCCATCAGGAATTAACCATTCTCCGAAAAATGGGCAGGGTCAGTACGGCGGTATGCCACAGCCTCAGCCTGCGTATCAACCTGCTTACTCTTCAGCGCCACCGCCGGTGGTGCCCACTGATGACGAAAAACAACGCGATAACGCCAAAACAGCTCAGGAGTTTGCTGATCAAATCCTGCAAAAAGATAGCTATGGAGGCATGTAAACACGATGCCTTGGATCAGGAAACAGCGGGGATTTACATTAATTGAGTTGTTAGTGGCGCTCACTTTATTGGCGCTGATTGTCAGTTCGGCAGCACCATTAGTACAACTCAGTGCACAGCGTAATAAAGAACAGGAACTGAAACGTGCTTTATGGCAGATCCGTGATGCGATTGATGATTATAAACAAGCAGTGGATGACGGACGAATTGAACTTTCTGATGACGCCTCGGGCTATCCGGAAAGCCTGCAAATGCTGGTGGATGGTGTCGAAGATGCACAAGATCCGGAACACAAAAAGATCTATTTCCTTAGACGTATTCCGCGTGATCCATTTGCCAGTGACCCCAGCTTAAGTAATGCCGAAACCTGGGGATTACGTAGTTACGAAAGTTCGTTTGAGGATAAATCTGCCGGTGATGATGTGTACGACGTGTATTCACTATCCAATGGAATGGGTATTAATCAACAGCCATACAAGGAATGGTAATGAAGACGAGTAAAGGCTTTACCTTAGTGGAAATATTAGTGGTATTAACCATTATCGCCATTTTATTGAGTCTGGTGGCGCCACGCTATTTCGCCTCTATAGACCGTTCAAAAGAAAAAGTACTGCGTCATGACTTGATTGTGATGCGCAGTGCGATTGACCAATATTTTGCAGACAAAAACGCCTATCCGGACACTCTTGAGCAGTTAGTTGATGGGCGTTATTTACGTGAAGTGCCGGTAGACCCCATTACCGATCGACGTGACACCTGGGTATTTACACCACCCAAAGACAGTTATTACGAAGGTGATATTGCCAATGTTTATAGCGGCTCGGAGTTGATCTCCTCGGAAGGAACCCCGTATGCCGAGTGGTAAGCAACAAGGTTTTATCTTGCTTGGCATGCTGTGTTTGCTGGTGATTGCCGGTTACGTGTTAACCCAGGCAAGTGCCCGTTGGAGTGATGTTGTTCAGCGTCAGCGCGAACAGGAATTATTAAAAGTGGGTGACACTATTCGCAAAGCCATTGGTCGTTATTACAACGCCACACCGGGTGTCGTGAAGCAATACCCGCCCAATCTGGAAGCCTTGTTATATGACGATAGGTTTCCGACACCACAACGTTATCTCAGAAAATTGTATATCGATCCTATGACACAACGCGAAGGCTGGGGCATTGTTGTCGCTCCCAGTGGCGGGGTGATGGGTATTAATAGTCTGTCCGGTGATAAACCGTTCAAACAGAAGAATTTCCGGCCTATCTACCAGGAGTTTGAGGATAAGGATTATTACGCGGAATGGTTTTTTGTCTACGTAGAAGACTATCGCTCATAAGAGGCAACTCCTCTGATAACACGCAACAAAAACGAAGGTGACCATGGTGAAGAAGCCGCTTAAAACTACAAAGAATGAAATCGCCGAGTCGTTGCTCACCTTTAAATCCGTGTTTGTTACGGTGGGGATTTTCAGTGCTATTTTGAATATTCTGATGCTGACGCCATCGCTGTATATGTTGCAGGTCTATGATCGGGTGCTGACCAGTCGTAATGAGTCGACTTTATTAATGCTGACCGTGATGGTGGTCGGTGCTTATCTGGTACTGGGTGGTCTGGAGTTTGTACGTAGTTTTGTGTTGATCCGGGTCTCTGCCAAGCTCGATATGATGCTGAATAAACGTGTTTACACCGCTGCATTTGAACAGAGTTTGAAAAGAGCCGGTGTCAATGCCGGCCAGTTTCTGCAAGACCTGACCAGTATCCGCCAGTTTATGAGCGGCAATGCCTTATTCGCATTTTTTGATGCGCCGTGGTTTCCTATTTATCTGTTTATCATCTTTCTGTTTGATACCTCACTGGGCTTCTTTGCCTTGTTTGGTTCATTGACATTGATTGCCTTGGCTATTGCCAATGAACGTTTATCTAAAAAACCTTTATCAGAAGCGAATGAAGCGTCCATCGCAGCGAATAATTTAGCGACCAATAATTTACGTAATGCAGAAGTGATTGAAGCGATGGGCATGCTGCCCAACCTGATGTCGCGTTGGTACAAACTGCAATGTCGATTTTTATTATTACAGGGCGATGCCAGTGAAAAGTCAGGGGTCATATCTGCCATCAGCCGTTTTGTCAGATTGTCATTGCAGTCACTTATTCTCGGGCTCGGTGGTTTATTGGTGCTGGAAGATAAAATCACCCCAGGCATGATGATTGTGGCCTCGATCTTAATGGGCCGTGCACTAACCCCCGTCGAGCAATTGATGAGTGTCTGGAAAACCTGGAGCGGGGCGAAAAGTGCCTATGGCCGGATTAATGAACTACTGACGGCAAACCCTGCCCGTGAGGTGAATATGCCTTTGCCCAAACCCAAAGGTCTGGTGACGGTAGAAGCCATCACGGTAATTCCGGCGGGTGGAACAGTGCCAACGTTGAGAAATGTCAGCTTTTCTATCGCCCCCGGGGATGTGCTTGGCATTATCGGTCCCAGTGGTGCAGGTAAGTCGACATTGGCACGAGCATTGGTTGGCATTGCATCCACGGCAGCGGGACATGTACGTCTCGATTCGGCTGATATTTTTCAGTGGAATAAACATGAGCTTGGCCCATATATCGGTTATTTACCACAAAACATCGAACTGTTTGCTGGCACTGTCAGTGAAAATATTGCCCGTTTTGGTGAAGTGAATCCCAGTAAGGTGATTTCAGCAGCCCAGCAGGCGGGTGTTCACGACATGATTTTACGATTGCCAGAGGGCTATGACACCCGACTCGGCGACGATGGTGCCGGACTTTCAGGTGGTCAAAAGCAGCGTCTGGGGCTGGCACGTGCAATTTATGACGATCCTTCCTTATTGGTGCTGGATGAACCGAATTCTAATCTGGATGAAACCGGTGAGCAGGCGCTGATTAATACGATAAAACGTCTGCAACAACGTGGCAAAACCATTGTGATGATTACCCATCGTTCTAATGCTTTAGCGGCAACCAGCAAGTTACTGCTGTTAGTCGAGGGCACCGCACAACTATTTGGTCCGACCAAAGAGGTGATGGCGGCACTGGCTAATAAACAGAAAAATAAAAGTACCCCGGCAAAAGCAACATCGGCAGCCTAACTATGAGCGAATCTATGAGTACAACACAGTCTGAACCTCGTCATCAACAGCCTGAGGCCGTAAGTCAAACCATTAGTACCGATATCCAAAAATACACCCGGATGGGGTGGTTAATCGTGCTGGCTGGATTTGGTGGCTTTTTAGTCTGGGCTTTACTGGCTCCCTTAGATAAAGGGGTGCCGTTAAATGGCAAAGTCTCTGTCGCTACCAATAAAAAGGCGGTGCAGTATCAGGATGGGGGAACGGTCGATGCCATTCTGGTCAAAGAGGGCTCGGTGGTGAAAGCAGGCGATGTCTTGGTCAGAATGAACAATGTTCAAGCAAAAGCCAATGCCGAAACCAACCGGGTGCAATATTACATCGCAAAAGCCACTGAGGCCCGTTTGATTGCCGAGCGAGATGATAAGGACAAGATTGAATTTCCAGCAATGCTAGCCGAAATATCAGATAACCCACGGGTGACGAGCTATCTGGAAACGCAAAAAGAAGTGTTTTTCTCACGTCGCAACACCTTAAAAAGTGAGTTATCTGCCATCAGTGAAAACATTAATGGCTTAATCTCGCAAACCAAAGGCCTGCAAGCCTCACGTAAAAATAAAGAAGAGCAACTGACCTATATTAATGAGCAGCTGGAAGGCATCCGCGAGTTGGAAAAAGAAGGTTATGTGGCCCGTAATCGACTATTGGAACTGGAGCAAACCGCGGCACAAATCAATGCCACCATTTCAGAAGATATTGGCAATATTGCCCGTGCTCAAAGTCAGGTCAGTGAACTGAAACTAAGCCGCTTACGTCGCGAGCAGGAATATAAAGAGCAAGTCAGGGAGCAGCTTTCAGACGTACAAAAACAAGTGGATGCGTTAGGCAGCCAGTTAACAGGCTTGGATTATGATTTGGATAAGGTGCTGGTGCGAGCACCGGCCTCTGGCATTGTGGTAGGACTCAAGGTATTCACTGAAGGGGCTGTGGTCTCTCCCGGATTTAAAATGATGGACATCGTGCCCAGCGAAGATTCCCTGGTTGTCGAAGGGCAATTGCCCGTGCATTTAATTGATAAAGTCCGTGCCGGTTTGCCGGTAGAGTTAATGTTTACCGCCTTTAATCGAAACCTGACGCCGCATGTACCGGGTGAAGTCACCCAGATATCGGCTGATCGTTTGATTGATGAAATAACCGGTGAGCCCTATTACCAGTTGATTGCCAAGGTCTCGCCGGAAGGCATAGAGATGATGCCGGATCTCACTGTGAAACCGGGTATGCCGGTAGAAATGTTTGTTAAAACCGGTGAGCGAACCATGATGAATTATCTGCTCAAGCCGTTTATTGATCGTCTGAAACTGTCCATGACCGAAGAGTAAAAACGATGAGCTTATGGAGTAAAGCGGTTTCTGTCGCTGTCATCGGCGCGTTATATATCACACAGGCGCAGGCAATAGATTTAGTTGAAGCGTATACGTTGGCACGAGCTAATGATCCGACCTTTAAGGCGGCGTATCAGGCCTATCAGGCAGGTAAGGAATACAAAACATTAGGTCGGGCCAATTTATTACCGATGGTCACAGCCAGTTATTCGCGTTTTCGTAATCATGCAGATATTGAGTATCAGAACAGCTTGTTCAGTCGAACTGAAAAACGTGAATATGCCAGTGAATCTGCTTCGGTTCAGTTGCGGCAGCTATTAATTAACTTCGATGCTTATGCCCGTTATAAACAAGGTCTGGCGCAAACATCAATGAGTGAGCAAGAGTTTGCCATACGTGATCAGGAACTGATTTTACGGGTATTCAACCGTTATGCAGCCGTTTTGTATGCCAAAGATATGTTGTCACTGGCTGAACGCAAAAAAGCCGCCTATGAAGAACAGATGCAAGCCAATCTGTATATGTATAAACACGGTGAAGGCACCAAGACCGATATTCTGGAATCACAAGCCCGATACGATCTGGCTGACGCGGATATTGTAGAAGCCAGGGATAACGTTAGTGATGCTCAGGCTGCCTTGGATCAAATTCTGGGCAGAACAACAGAAAGCATTGATCCCTTATTGGATAACTTTACGCTGCTGCCACTGCAAACTGATGCTTTAGCCGAATGGGAAGCGATAGCGTTACAAAATAATATCGAATTGAGCATTCAACGTTATGCCGTTGAGGTGGCACAGCAGGAGCTAAAACGCAGTCAGGCCGGACATTTGCCAAAGCTGGATGCGGTTGCTAGCTGGAATAACAATACCTCTGATACCACCAATACCTATAACCAGGAATCCACCATCCGTTCTGTTGGCTTGCAAGTGACAGTACCGATTTTTTCGGGCGGGGCGACATCGGCTCGGGTGCGTCAGTCACAAGCTAATTTATATAAAGCCAAAGAGCAGTTTGATGAGACGGCAAACAAAGTCACACTGGAATTACAGCAGCAGTTTAATCTGGTGTCCAATGCCAAACGCAAATTAAAGGCCTACAGAACGGCGGTCAACTCGGCTGAAATGTTGGTACACGCAACCAAAAAAAGCATAAAAGGCGGCACCCGTACCAATGTAGATGTGCTTAATGCGGAAAGTCAGTTATTTGAAGCCAAAGCGGATTTATTGCTGGCCCGTTATAACTATCTTCAGAGTTACCTCAACTTTAAAAAAGCGGCAGGCACGCTGGTTTTTGATGATCTTGAACAGGTGGCATCTCGTTTCCGCTCATATTAAATATCAAGATAGCTCTTCACCAGGTGCGTGTTAAAGACGTATTTTTGCAAAAAAGTGTAAATAAATTGTCACTTTTTTATTTTCGATTGGCATAGAGAGTAAGAGCACAACAAAAGGATGCTCTTTCGCGAATGATTTGCTGAAGTTTTTAGTACGTCATTGCTTGTAATATTGAATTTTAAGGAAAGTGGTTTTTATGGATGCAGTTCCAGATATTGTTGATGCGGTACTTATCTTTCTTGTTATTTTGTCTGTGATTATCTGGTCAGTAGGGATTAGCAAATACCTGGCGTTTTATCGTAATAGCCGATTTGATCGAGAGTTTTTGGCTATTTTCTCTAAGGCTCGTGATATTCAGGATCTACTGGCGGTGATGTCTTCAACAAAAGGCCGTCTTGCCAGAGTCTGTCAGGCCGGTTTGGATGAACTGGTTTCATGGCAATATCTGGCGAATTCAGTTGCGCCTGATGATAAACGTGAAATGTTGATGCATTCCTTGAAACAACAGGCTCATGCTGAACAAACCCGTATGGAAAATGGCTTATCTATTCTGGCCAGTGTCGGCTCCACAGCTCCCTTTATCGGTTTATTTGGCACGGTCTGGGGCATTATGAATGCATTAAAAAGCATTACGGCAATGGGGTCTGCCAGTCTGGATGTCGTAGCCGGTCCGATAGGGGAAGCCCTGATCGCCACGGCGATTGGTATTGCTACGGCTGTGCCTGCCGTCCTCGCCTATAACTACTTTTTACGAAAAGTCAGATTATCTGCTGCCACCATGGATAACTTTGCCTCAGCATTTCATCTTTTGGTGCTTAAATCCCGTATCAAACACGATTAACAGTCATGTTTCTGTGCTGCCTGTTTTGTCAGGTACGAAAACGATACCCATGACTAATAGAGGAACTCTGCTATGGCGATGAATACTGGCGGTGATGACAATATGATGAGTGAAATTAATGTGACGCCTCTAGTGGACGTGATGTTGGTGTTACTCACTGTTTTTATTGTGACAGCCCCTTTATTGATGAACTCGGTGCCGGTGAATCTACCCAAAGCGAGCTCTGATTTAACCCTGACTCAGCCTGAGTCGATTAATATCAGCATAACAGCCGACGGCACCATGTATTTTAGTGATGATCCGGTCAGTCCGGAACAACTGGATGTCGCTCTGAACGAAGCCGCACAAAACGTGGATACCAGCGTTGAGATTTTTGCTGATGAAAAAGCAGAATACGGCACAGTAGCTAAAGTTATGGCAGCGATCCAGCGTGCTGGCATCAGTAAGTTCACCTTCGTGATGCAGCCGGAGTCTGATAGTTAATGTCAGTCAAAACTAGCCGTGTGAAGCCGTAATATGACGACCTGGGTGACCGATTTTTCATCAAACCAGTCTGTCGGTTCAGAGCGATGGCTGCCTGGTTTTTTATGGGCAGTATTGATTCATCTCGTTTTGATTTTGTTATTTATGCCGACCATTGAACATTCGCCGCCGGCAGCGCCTGTGCGTATTACCGTGCAAGTCAGTCAGCTGGAACCGATGATTGAAGAGGAGGTGGTTGAACCGGAACCACCGCCTGAGCCTGTAGCCCCGGTAAAACCACCGGAAACTAAAAAAAAGATTCTTATCGCTAAGGATGATACGCCACCTGAACCGGATGATATGGTGGTGATTGAACAGCCCCCCGAAGTTGAGCCAGTCGAAGAAGTGATACCTGAGCCCAAAAAAGTGGAGCCGAAACCCGAACCTAAGAAAGTCGAAAAGCCCAAACCAAAACCGGAACCAAAAAAGGTTGAAAAACCTAAGCCCATACCAGAGAAACCTAAAAAGGTAGAGAAACCGAAGCAAGAGAAACCAGTGGTAAAACCAGAGGTCGCTGAAAAGGTTGAACAGCTTGAGACACCGACAGAGGTAGTAGAAGCTCCCAGCACGGATGCGTCAGCACAACCCTCGACAAGTTCTGTGGCAAGCAGTGAGAATAGCTCGAATACCAATGTCACCGGTAGCGGCAGCAATCCTGATGAGAAAAATCAGGGGGGCACGGCTGATGTAGACAGAAATACGTCATGGAAAGGCTATGGGCAACTGCTGTATGCCATGGTGTCCAAAAATAAAAACTATCCACAATTAGCGATTCGTCGTCATCTTGAAGGCACGGTGATGGTCAGCGTGCGTTTTGAAAAAGGTCGGATGGTTGGCATTTCCGTTGTCGGACAAGGCAGCGGGCATACTGTACTGGACAAGGCGGCACATGAGATGGTGGAAAAGGCAGTCAACGCTTTGCCTGTGCGTGGTAACTTATCAGGCAAATCATTCAGCGTCGTGGTGCCGGTTAACTTTCGTTTAACAGATTAAACCCGTTTGACAGTTTTTATCATGGCTATAGTGATGTATAGCGCGAATAAAGATATGATAAAGTGTGTCATCCAAATTATGGAAACCCTGCGTTACACAGTCTCTTAATCAACCTTGCCATTGAGGGTGGTTGATTAACGCAGTAGTCGAAATGTCACTCATATTTCAAACTAGCTATTGTCGCCAGCTTTACGCGGGTATGCGAGCTCATCAGTGCATGAGCTTGCAATTCAAAATCACGTATTTTTAAGGGTTTAGAATGTCGAAAATTATTTATACCAAAGTAGATGAATCACCTGCATCAGCAACCTATTCATTGTTGCCGATTATTCGTGCTTTTACTGCCGATGCGAATATTGATATCGAAAGCCGGGATATTTCACTTGCAGGACGTATCATTGCTAACTTTCCAGATAATCTAACCGACGAACAACGCATTCCAGACCACTTGTCACAATTAGGGGCCTTAACTCAGGACCCGGCCACTAACATTATCAAGTTGCCTAATATCTCTGCTTCTGTACCCCAATTAAAAAATGCGATTGCAGAGTTAAAATCTAAGGGTTATGACCTGCCTGATTACCCTGAAGCGCCTAAAAACCCAGAAGAACAAGCCATTAAAGATCGTTATGCCAAAGTATTAGGTTCAGCAGTAAACCCGGTATTACGTGAAGGTAACTCTGATCGTCGTGCACCCGCGGCAGTCAAAAACTATGCGCGTAAAAATCCGCATAGCATGGGGGAGTGGAAGTCGGATTCAGCCACAGACATTGCACATATGGATGCGGATGATTTTTATGGCAGTGAATTATCAGTCACCTCTGCACAGGCCGACGACTTCAAAGTGAGCTTTATTGATAAAGCAGGTAATGAAACGGTTCTAAAAAAATCGATTCCAGTGTTGGCTGGTGAAGTCGTTGACGCCACGCGGATGCGTGCAAAAAGTCTACAAGCGTTTTATGCCGATGCTATTGCTAAAGCAAAACAAGAAAACGTACTGCTGTCGCTGCATTTAAAAGCCACCATGATGAAGGTCTCTGATCCGTTGATGTTTGGTTTTGCCGTCAAAGTCTTTTTCAAAGACCTCATTGAAAAACACAGTGATCTGTTTGATGAGCTGGGCGTGGACTTCAATAATGGTTTAGGTGATTTATACAGCCGCCTGGCCAATGTTGATGACGAAACCAGAAAAGCGGTGGAAGCGGATATTGAAGCGGTCTATGCCAGCCAGCCTGATGTGGCGATGGTGGACTCGAATAAAGGCATTACTAATTTCCATGTGCCATCTGATGTCATTGTGGATGCGTCTATTCCAGCGATGATCCGTGCCGGCGGCAAAATGTGGAATAAACAAGGCCAGCAGCAAGATACCTTAGCGATGATTCCGGATCGTTGTTATGCCGGTGTCTACAAAACAGTCGTTGATGACTGCAAACAAAAAGGGGCTTTGGATCCGGTGACCATGGGCACCGTGCCTAATGTGGGCCTGATGGCACAAAAAGCTGAAGAATATGGCTCTCATGATAAAACCTTCCAGGCGAAAGCCGATGGCAAAATTATTGTCACCAACCAACAGGCTGAGACCGTATTTGAATTTGATGTGGAAGCAGGCGACATCTTCCGTATGTGTCAGACCAAAGATGAGCCGATTCGTGACTGGGTGAAATTAGCTGTGAGTCGCGCCCGTTTATCGGATACGCCTGCGATCTTCTGGTTGGATGAAAACCGTGCACATGATGCTGAATTGATTAAAAAGGTAAATGACTATTTGCCTGAGCATGATACGGCTGGATTAGATATTCGAATCCTGAATCCGGTGGTGGCCACACAACTCTCTTTAGATAGAATTCGTGCAGGTAAAGACACCATTTCTGTGACTGGCAATGTGTTACGTGACTACAATACCGATTTATTCCCGATTCTGGAATTAGGAACATCGGCGAAGATGTTATCGGTCGTGCCACTCATGCAAGGTGGTGGTTTATTTGAAACCGGTGCCGGCGGTACTGCACCGAAGCTATTAGATCAGTTGATTGATGAAAATCATCTGAGCTGGGATTCCTTAGGCGAATTAATGGCACTGGCCGCCTCACTGGAACATCTTGCCAATACCCAAGATAATGCCAAAGCCAAAGTCTTAGCCGATACGCTGGATGCTGCGACAGGTAAATTGCTACAGGAAAATAAATCACCAAAAGAGAAAACCGGTGAATTAGATAACCGTGGCAGTCATTTCTATTTAGCGATGTACTGGGCTGAAGCACTTGCTGAGCAAACAGCTAATGCAGAGTTAAAAACGGTATTTACACCTATTGCTCAGGCACTGATAGAAAACGAAGCTAAGATTGTGGACGAATTGAATACTCAACAAGGTAAAGCCGTCGATATGGGCGGTTACTATATGCCTGATGATGATAGGATGAATAGCATTATGCGTCCAAGTAACACCTTTAATACGATTCTGGCTCGACTTAACTAATCTGGTTTGATGTTAATAAAAAAGCCCCGATTAACGGGGCTTTTTTGTTTCTTTCTACAGAGTAATTAATAACGACCGTGATAATAGTCATGGTGATGTTGGTATTTTCTATGTTGATGCTCTACAGCTTTGCGATATTTCCGATATTCACGTGCTTTATCTTTGTGATATTTGGCATCTAAACGTGCCATTTTTTGTTTGTATTTCCAGTATTTTTTATCGTAGTGATCGTTACGATGGTGGTGATGGTCATCAACACGGTAACGGTTTGATGAGACCTGAGTAGTGACGGCTGAACCAACAGCGCCACCAATTGCTGCACCTAAAATAGCGCCATTTTGACCACCCATTTCATGGCCTACAGCCGCACCTACCGCGCCTCCGATACCACCACCAATGGCGGCGTTAACGGTATTATTGTCGGCGACTGCGACACCCGACATCATTGATGATGCCAAAATAATAGGTATTAATCGCTTCATATCTACCTCCTGATTATTGGTATCCACTTTTGTGAAAGTGAAAAAGAAGCTAGACAGCACGGTTATCTATTAACAGCTTAGGAAACCGTGCTGTCATGATGAGTTATAACAATCAGGAAGTTAAGTCATGGTTAAGATAGGTAAAGACTGTTAGTCGACAATATTCTTTTGAAGCAGGTCAGTAACAATTTCAGGCACAAAAGTCCGTTTAATGGTGATGGCATAGAAGTGTTCATAGACGTTGGCTAACACTTGGTACTCTGACAAGTTGCCACTGGATATTTCATCTTTGACGACCACGGCGGGCAGGGCGGTGATGGCGCCGGTATCGCGTACCAAAAGTCGTAACATCGCCATATCATCAGCCTCGGCAATAATATCGGGCTCGTAACCCAGCGTTGCACAGTAGGCATCAAACGCTGAACGTATTTCTGTAATCTTGGTAGGCAAAACCCATTTCAGTTTTTCATAACCTTGTGGAAAGGTTTTTCCGGGGTTGTGTGCTGCTGGGCCAATAATCGATACAGATTGCCTCGATACTAACTGGCTTTGCCAGATCGCATCATCATTTTGCTGGCTGACAGAACGGTTGGTGAGCACAAGATCCAGTTCATGGCTGGTCAGACCATTGAGTAAATTAGTCATGCCACGCGTGGTCAGTGTGAAGCTGACGTTGGGCTGTTGAAGTAATGGGCTGATAAAGCTTTCGGTAAAGTTTCGGGATAAGGTGGTCAGCACACCAATATTGATGTGTTTTTGTGTGACTGTTCCTCCTTTATTAATAAAGGATTGTAATTCTTCACCAGTGGTAAATATCTCATCAGCATAGCTTAGAACTTTTCTGCCCACATCCGTTAATAACAGTTGTCTGCCAGCGCGTTCAAATAATCTGGCATCCATTGATGTTTCGAGTTGTTTGATCTGTTGTGATAAAGCTGACTGTGAAACGTGGCATTCATCAGCTGTTTTTGTGATACTTCCTGACAGAGCAACACGCCAGAAATAATAGAGATGATGATAGTTGATTTTAGCCATGGTTAAGTAAAACTTATCTTTTTGTTAATAAATATCTATTTTATTTATGTTAAAGCATTTGCCATACTTTCTTCAACTTAAGGAGGTGTGTTTGTGAATCTTGATCTGACAGCAGTTTTGCCCGTTCTTATTCCGCTGACATTGTCAGTAGCCGGCTTGTTAACCGGGCTGAGTCGAATAACTGATAAAACCCGTCAGATAATGCTCAAATGGATTTCGGCAGCCATTATGGTCTCCGCTATCGTCATTACTGTGGGACACATCGAAAAAACAGACAAGCCACAAGCATTACTGGCAATGAATAATGTGAATCTGCTGGTGTTATTGCTGGTGTGTTTTATGGCGATAGTGTTAATTAAATTCTCACAGCGTTATCTGTTTGCTGAGAAAAACACTCATCGTTACTGGCGTTGGTTATTCCTCAGTTTAACGTCCGTCTCCGTCGTCATTGTCAGCAACCATTTATTACTGTTCTGGTTGGGCTGGGTGTCTATTAGTTTATGTTTTCATCGTTTGTTATTGTTTTATCCCGACAGACCACGCGCCGTCCTGGCTGCACATAAAAAATTTATTTTGGCGAGAGTGGCCGAGATTTTTTTACTCAGCGCGATTGTGTTGTTGTACTCACAGCTGGGGACGTTTTATCTGGCTGAAATGACCAATCATTATCTGAGTGCATCTATTCCGGTTGAACTGAGTCTGGCAGAAAAATGTGCGGCCATTATGCTTGCCTTAACCGCCTTGATTAAGTGTGCGCAGTTACCCTTACATGGCTGGTTGATTCAGGTTGTAGAAGCGCCTACGCCAATCAGTGCCTTATTACATGCGGGTATTATCAATCTGGGTGGTTTTTTATTACTGAGTTTTGCCCCATTAATTGCATTCAGCTCAGATGCACAATGGTTGATATTGATTATTGCGGGGCTGAGCACATTGATTAGTGCCTTAGTGATGATGACGCGTATCAGTATTAAGGTAAAACTGGCCTGGTCTACCTGTGCTCAGATGGGCCTGATGCTGATTGAATGTGCTTTAGGTTTGCACGAACTGGCATTACTCCATTTAATTTCTCATTCACTCTATAAGGCTTATATGTTCCTCAGTGCCGGTGATGTGCTGCAGGAATATAGCTTGAAGCAATTAGCGCCGCAGAAAAATGTTACGTTTATTTCTGCCATGTCGAGTTTATTATTGGTCGTCATCAGCACCTATGGGATTGTGTATTTCACTTCTTATTCCGGGCCATTGAGTGTCTGGTTATTAGTGAATACAGCGTTGGCTCTATATCTGGTCTCCGCTGTCAGAAATGGCACCGTACTTCAATTTTTAACTTCTTGCCTGACAGTGGCGTTACTGGTTGGCTTTTACATGGGCGGGAAAACCATTTTGACTTGGGTCATGCCACCATTGCCTGCGAGTACGATGTTTGACGCGATGGACATCTGGCTGTCTGCACTTTTTGTTGCCTTATTTTTACTCGCCGTACAGGTGCGAGTATTTCCTCAGGCTAAAGCGACCAGAACCTTATATCGCTGGTTGTTTTCTGGTTTGTATTTAGATGAACTCATGACCCGTCTGACCTTGTTTCTCTGGCCAATCACGTTAAGACCAGAGACAGCTATCAAACAGAACGATCAGTCGCTTACTAAGGAGCCCACTTCATGAACAGTGTCAATAAGTCCTTGACCAAACTCACTGTTGAGCATGCTACTGCCATCAATCAAGCGAGTTCATTGATTGCCCCGAGCTGGCCTCTGGATCGTTTTATTGCGGTGAATGCCCTCTGGGAGTTTCGTGAGCAAACCATCGAGTCTGCTTCAGCCAGAGTAGGGGCATTACAAGGTTTGAAAACCACAATGTCAGCTGACTATTACCTGGATTTATTCGAACAAGGCGACATTAGTGAGTCGGCATTAATTGAATCTGCTAAGGCTTATGATGCCACCACGGTGACAGTTGAGGAACTCAAGGCAACACTTGAACAGCCGCAGCCGGATGCGGCTTTGAGCATTGCTGAAATTGCCGATTTAAGCCGTGATCATCACAAAATGCGTTGGCAGGATGAAATCGTTCACCAGGTAAGTCAGTTTTGTGGTGAGTTTGTAAATCAGGAGCCCGAGACTTTCGATCATCTTTACTCTGCCTGGCAGGATTTCACGCGGCATGATTACGGCATGTCATTGCTGATGGGCGAGAAAAAACTGCGCCATGCTTTCACTCAGCTGCCCGATAACCCAGATAGCTTGTTTGCTCAGGCTGTTGCTGAGTTGGCATTGTCACCACAACAACTAGAGTTGTATGCCCATAAGTTATTGATGTGTATTAATGGCTGGGCCAGCTATTTTGCATGGCAACGTTGGGAAAACCGTCTCAATAATCAACAGACCGCCTGTGTAGAAGCACTGCTTGCCATCAGAATCGCTTGGGATTTAATTATCTGGCGTCAGTTGAAAAGTAAGCCTGGGCAGGTTGAATTTAAGGCATTAAAACAACAGTGGGTGCATCAAAAAGAATCCCTGATGGCGCGTATAGCCGCCCATCATGAATATGCCTGTCATTATTGGGTTTGGGCTTATGCTGCAGAACTGACTTACCAGCAACAGCTACAGAAAACGCTAACCCAAACACCCAAGCCGCTTGATTCAAGACCGGTCTTACAAGCCGCATTTTGTATTGATGTACGCTCTGAACGTATTAGACGCAATCTTGAATTACGGAATGATGCTATTCAAACCATTGGCTTTGCAGGTTTCTTTGGTTTACCCATCACCTATCAACCCGCCAAGACACAGGTTAAGCGTCCACAACTGCCAGGACTGATTGCACCGTCAGTGAAAGTGAGTGAGCAAACACCGAACCATAAAAAGTTGACCAAGGTCAGTAATGCAAGTACCTGGAAAAACTGGGCCAGTTCACCGGTATCGTCATTCACCATGGTAGAGACCATGGGCTGGACCTACGCCTATAAACTGATAAAAGATAATTTCTTTAGCAAGAAAAAAGAAAAACTAATTGATGAGTTTACTCACCATCACCACTGGCACATAAGCCATAACCATGCTGAGTTAAGCTTGTCTGAGAAAGTCAATATGGTCACGGGTGTACTCAAAGGCATGGGCCTGACCAACACTTTTGCATCGACTATTTTACTGTTAGGTCACGGTAGCGAAAATCGCAATAACTTGCATGCCTCAGGCCTGGATTGTGGTGCTTGCTGTGGTCAGAGCGGTGAAGTGAATGTTCGTGTTTTAACCAGCCTGTTAAATGATCCAGCTGTCAGAACGGAGCTGCAAAAAGCGGACATCCATATTCCAGAACAAACGCGTTTCATAGCAGGATTACACAACACCACAACCGATGAGATTGTGTGTTTTGAGAGATTGAATAATGATGATATTGAAGCCTGGTTGAAACAGGCTTCAATAGAAACTCGTCGTGAACGCGTTCAGATAATGGATGCAGCATTAAAAGATCTGGATGATGTTTCATTAGAAAAATCACTCAAAGACAGAGGGAAAGATTGGTCAGAAGTACGTCCTGAATGGGGCTTGGCCAATAATGCTTCATTTATTGTGGCACCTCGTCAACGTACTCGTGGACTGGATTTACAAGGACGTTCCTTTTTGCATGATTATGACTGGCAGTCAGATTCTGAGTTTGCATTACTGGAGCAAATTATGACGGCACCGATGATCGTCACGCAGTGGATTAATATGCAGTACAACCTATCAGTGACGGATAATACGTTTTTCGGCAGTGGCAATAAGCTGTTACACAATGCCGTTGGTCAGCATGTCGGCGTGTTTGAGGGTAATGGTGGCGATTTACGAATTGGTCTTGCGATGCAATCCATCCATGACGGTGAGAACTGGCGTCACCATCCGCTTAGACTCAGTGTGTATATCGCCGCGCCAAAACAAGCGATAGAAAATGTGATCGCCAAGCATCAAACAGTACGTGACCTTGTCGGCAATGGCTGGTTATTTATTGTGCATTGGTCTGATGACAATACCTTTGAGCGCTATCAGAAATCAGGTTGGAAACGCGTTGACTAAATAGCTGAAATGGATAACAAAGTGAGACAGTTAAGCTATCGACTGTTTCATTATGAGTCCGTCAGTCTATAAGTGATCAATTGATCTTTTCTGAATTGAAACTTTCTCCATTCAGCGTTGGCTAAAGTTAAAAGAGGAGAAAGTATGAGAATTGAAAAGTTATCGTTTGTCGCTTGTTTATTTCTGCTTTTTGGCTTCAACGCGGTGGCGCATGCACAGGCAGATGAAAAATCAGACGTGCTCTTACTAGGCTTCGAGTTACGTGGTGATGATACGGTTCAGTCATTACAAGAACATGATGCTGAGGTAATCGAGGCATCTGATCAGTATTTACAACAAACACTGAATAATGACACTTCGTTTGAGGTCATTGATACGCCAGAATCACAGGCATTATTGGCTGAAGCACGGCAGAAGTTTAATCTTGAAAGATGTAATGGTTGCGAGTTTGATCTTGCTAAAAAAGTCGATGCCAGATATGTGGTGGTGCCATGGGTATTTCGTATGAGTGTGTTGATTCAGACACTTTATATAGAAGTCCGTGATGTAAAAACGCAAAACACCGTTCTTCGTGTTGTGCGTGACTATAGAGGCAATACTGAGAAAGCCTGGCAAAGAGCGATTGATAGTGCCGTGCTTGAAATCAAGGAGACGTACTAATAAACCTTATTTATTGAGTTTGCCTCATCACAGCAAGTTTCAGCAAAGCTGCTACTGATATGGCGTCAATGATATCCCCATTCATTGCCATCTCAATAGCTGTTTGCACGGAGACTTTTATCAATTCGATATCTTCAGTCTCTTCAAGTTCTTGCTCACCGGCTATCAGTCCAGTAGCCAGAAAAATATAGGCTTTTTCGTCAGTCACTGAGTTGGAGGTGCGTAACTCCATCAGTGGTTGCCAGTCTTTAGCAGTAAACCCTGTTTCTTCTTTGAGTTCTCTTTTTGCCGCTTCCAGGGGATGCTCATCAAGTGGGCCGCCACCTTCTGGAATTTCGATGGTGGTTTCATTATTTGGATAGCGGCTTTGTTTAACCAGCCAGGTGTTATCGTCATCATCAATGGCGATGACACCAATAGCCCGGGATTTGAAATGAACTACACCATAGATACCTTCGGTGCCATTAGGTCTGATGACTTCTTCATGGCGAATTTGAATCCACGGATTGTCATAGACTATCTGCTGTGATTTTTGTCTCCAGCCACCGATTTTTGTTTTTGTCATATATTTTTTATTGAAAATTTAAAGAAGGAGAAAAAATAGTACTTTAGTACAATAGTTTTTTACTTGCAGGTCTAATAAGATTTAGGTAATCACCTATAAGGAATATTCAAAATGCGTTTATCTAAACTTGCCATGGTCGGAATAGTCACTCTAAGTATTAATCAGCTAGCTTATGCTGATGCTGTTGAAATAGACGCAATGTCTCTTCTTAATCAATACAATCTTATTACCAGCGGTAATGTAATCAGTACCTCTGAAATAGATGGTAACGCATTAATCGGTGGCAATGTCACTGGAGGCATGTATAACATGCATTCAACCTCCAATGCAGTCGTTCCTTCTCTGACTGTTGGCGGTGACCTTAACGGCAGTGTGCAAACAAAAGGTAAGGGCGTTAATATCGGTGGTAATGTGTCGGGCTCACTGAACATTAATGACGGTGGCGATGCATATATGAACTCAGTCTCAGGCTGGGTGCAAAATAATGCCAACGGTAATGGTTCGACCTCAGTCATCGGCGATATTTCTGGTAGTGTCAATACCAACGGTGGTAATACCATCTATGGCGGCACTAATACAGGTTTTGCTGGCGCTAACGGTAGTGGTACGGTTATCAATCAACCTGTATCAGCACCGTTTGACCCGGCTGCTGCAGCGGCAAATGCGGTGAATACATTAGGCCAGTTTTCGAACCAGTTAGCAGGCACTGATTTCAATAGTAACTACACCATTACCGGTGGCAAAGTGACTTTTAATGCCACACCAAATACTGATGGACTGGCTGTATTTAACATTAACGACGGTCAGAGCTTTTTCGAGAGCGTCAATGAGTTTGCATTTAACCTCGGTAGTGCTACCAGTATTTTATTCAATGTCTTTGATGACGCACTTTCTGAATACGATATCAGCGTGAATTTCCTGGCAAACTCAGCTGTTGATTTAGCCGATATGCTGTTATGGAATTTTGTTGATGCAGATAGTCTTCATATCACAGCACAATTTGGCGGTAGCATTTTAGCGCTGGGTACGGATGTCACTACTTATGGCAATATTGAAGGCACATTAGTGGCCAGAAGCTTGAATCAAAATGCAGAAATTCATTCACAGCCATCTGGTTTTATTCCTCCATCAGCAGTGCCTGTTCCGGCAGCAGCCTTTTTGTTTGCTCCGGCATTACTTGGCTTCTTAGGTCTGCGTCGTAGAGCAAATCTACAAAAAGCTGCTTAGTAATAATTTGATTCCAGCTAAAAATAAAAAGCCACCTTAAACGGTGGCTTTTTTGTTTCTAACACTTTTATGAATGACTATTTTTGTCGCTCTAATGTGGCACAACCTGCAGTCGCATGCTCCCAAGTTTCCACATAACAGGTGCCTATCGTATTGTCATTAAGAATACGACCATGGACATAACCATGGCTTGGTGTTGATACCCAGGTGAAAGATTTATTATCAGGATAAATCACACCGAAAAAGTTTTTAGTACCATCAGCATAAGTAAAAGTGCCGCGAAAACGACGATCTTGCTGTTCTGTAATAGTGACGGTTTTATCATCCCAGGTTTTATAACCTTTTTCATCTGATACCGTGAGATTAATACCACTCCAGGTGCCAACCAGATTAGGAATCTGTTTCGCTTTTATCTCAGTTTGGTAATAGTAATAAGCAATTCCTGCGGTATTCACTAACACGAGTAGCCACAATAAGAATTGTGAAGCGGCATTACCGGATTGTTTTTTTATCATTTTATTTCTCTCTCTGGGTGAAAAGTCATCACTACGATGATCATAAAAAAGTAAAGCAACGTCCTACTTTATCAATTTAAATTGATGATTAGGCGTCAAAAAGGAGCAGTTTATTTTTAGCTTCTTGTCGAAAACGACGAGGGGATACACCAAATTGTGTTTTAAACGCCCGACTAAAGTGAGCCATATTGTTAAATCCGGATTCCATAGCGATCTCGGTAATGGTGCGATGCATAAACTGCCGGCTATTTAATTTTCGATAGACGCTGTTGAGTCGTTGTTGTGTGACGTAACGCATTAACGATGTCTGCTCAGCTTGAAGAAGGTTATTGATGTAACGCACGGACAGACCCACGGCTTCAGATATCATTTTGGGTGTTAATTCATGGTAGTGGCAGTGTTGATTAACATACCGTTTCACATGAAATAGTGTTGAGCTTTGAGTGTTGGATAGTTGAACTGACTTAGGTTCCAGTTGATTGAGTGATAAGGTCAGTAAATCAACAAGAGGATCTTGCAAGGAATGAAAGGCGTTGCTATCCAGTATATCCAGTTGTTGCGTCAGAGACTGGATACAGGATGCTGCGATGGCTGCAGTGCCGGATTGAGTTGTTATTTTCTTTGCTGTCAGATTACCTATATGACTGATCCGTTGTCTCAGGTAGTCTCTCGGGAGTGAGATAATTACTTTCGATACAGCCTGTGGCATGGTAATGCGGTGCCATTGTGTTGCATCGTATAAGGTCATATCACCTTTTTCTAAAAAGACTTCACGACCATCTTGTTCGAGTTTATATTTTCCCTCAGTAATTAAAACAGCAAAATAACAATCCTGGCTGATATCCGTCGGTTCTCTTGATAAACGCTCTATTTGCAGTGAATGAGATTTAATGGGCGATAGACGCACACCATTTTGCCATGGATATATCGCCATTTCGTTAAATACCGGTTCATCATTAAACGGATTAACATCGACATTCGCGTACTCACGTCCAATCACTTCTTTTAACCAATCCAGTCGGTGTGAATGTGGCTGATCATCAGTACATAAGCGCTGCCCATGTAATTGGGAAAGGCTAGTATTCATGTTTCTCTCTCTCATATTGACCATCGCTTTATCGGTCATGTTATTGCGCCTTTTGAGTCAAGACGTCGGTTTTTATAAGTGGATAATAACACAGAAAAAAATGAGAAATTTGAGGAGAGAAATATGCAGAATAGAACAGATAATAACGTTAATGTTGTGATGCTTAGAGGCGCCTGTTTATGGATTCTTATGGCATTAATCTTGGCCTGGTGTTTGGTGGGTTTATACAACCAGCTTGAATTTCTTCAAGCGCTTATACCAGGGTCGCCTAAACGTGTGTTACAGGCGCATCTGGATTTTCTGATTATGACGGCGTTGATATTAGGCTATTATGCTGTCAAAGTCGCTTTACCCTGGCATGTCCGTTGGGCAATGGTCATAGGGGCTTTTACTAACTCAAGCTTATTTTTGATGTATGCGCTTTTCCCGGTTTTAGATCCTTTGCATGATGCATTTAACCCTGATGTAACCGGAGCAGGCTTATTTAATGTCTATTTGTATGCCAGTTTATTGATGACCAGTTACGGCTTTGGTAAAGGTGCTGTCATTATTCTGAAATCTACCTTCACAGCAAAAACAGAATCACAGTGACCTCTGATTAATGATGGCCACCTTAGCGAATACACAGAAAGAGCAGGGATACATTGTGAGTAAAAGTCACTGACTGGTTTGATTATTAGTGACTTTTCTTACCACCATTTCGACTAGCGCTGTGGTTGTCTTTTTTACCGCGTCCTGAGCCTGATTTATTGCCACCGCCGGACTCTTTATTGACTGTAGCCCAGGCAATTCTTTCAGCTTCTTCTTCTGAAACGCCTTGTTCTTTATAGCTTTCTTCTATATGTTCTGCTTTACGTTTTTGTTTGTCGGTATATTTTTCTTTACTGCCTTGAGCCATGACTTACCTCCATTAAAAACTGAAACAAAGTTATAGGAAGTGACATTTAAGCTAATCGATAGTTTCTGTTGTATTAGCCATCAGCTTAGTGATGCTCATGTCGTGTTACCAAAAACTCTAGGCCGGCTCCGATATCTTCCTCACCACACGCAGCCATATCGTCAGGACTTCCTGCCAATGCTTCCTGGTGCGTTAATATCAAATCCCTCTGTTCCTCCACTAACTCACTATCCTGAGTGTTATCAGTATGAGGTGTCGAATTTTTTATCTGCATGGCAATTTCCTGTTATTAGGTGAATACCTTGTCTATGAATACTCACGTTAACATTGATTGCAACAGACTTAAATTTACTAAAGCATCGATATACCCTACATAAGTAAGAAAACCACCACTAGGAACAGTGTTTTTGTGTGTAAAATACTTAGCAAGCCTAATCTGCTTGAATATTTATACAACTATGCGAAATAAAATTCATGAGTAATACATCTATCAAAATCCGTCTCCATCATCATGACAATATCGCATTCGGGCCGGGTAAGGCTGACTTGCTTGATGCCATAAAACAATATGGATCCATTTCTGCTGCTGGACGCAGTATGGGAATGTCGTATAAACGTGCCTGGGATCTCGTTCAAACAATGAATCAGAGTTTTAAGCAACCCATAGTTACCACATCAAAAGGTGGCAGTCAAAAGGGGGGAGCAGTGGTAACAAGCATGGGTGAAAAAGTCTTGAACCAATATCGTGAAGCAGAGAAGGCGGCTGATGCTGCCACAGCAGAACAGCTAAAGATGCTCTCGACATTTCTTGCCAATTAGCACTCCTTTATTAAGTTTTACAGAATATTTCGATATATTTGAAAAAATATATCTGATATTATTTCCAGCTATTCGTTAAACGTTCGTCTGTTTGTCAAATCCATCATTTATACATACGACAGTCTTTACGTTTATCGATATGTTTTTATATGTATATCGGAGAAAGGGAATGAACAAGTTGTTACCATTGTCGGCATGCAGTTTGTTGACATTATTGACCGTCACTCCAGCCTTAGCTGGAAGTTTCGCATTAGGAAAAATTGAAGTTGTCTCAGAAGCTGAATTACCTGGTTTTGCTGAAGACATAGTTGATGCAGATGTGATGCGTGAAGAAAATCGTGAAACGGTAGATGAAGCCTTGGACCGTATGCCAGGGGTGACTATTTCGCGTAATGGTCCTCGCAATGAAGCGATGGTGAATGTAAGAGGTTTTGACCTTCGTCAGGTACCCGTTCTGGTCGACGGCATACCAGTCTATGTACCTTACGATGGTTATGTAGATTTAGCTCGGTTTACCACATTTGATTTGTCTGAAGTCAGTGTTTCAAAAAGTTTTAGTTCACCGTTACTGGGCGCTAATGCTTTAGGTGGTGCGATTAACCTTGTCAGTCGTCGTCCTGTCAAAGAGCTTGAAGGGGACATCGGAGCGGGATATAACACGGGCGATCACACCAATAGTGAAGGTAAACGTACGTGGCTTAATATGGGAACCAATCAGGGGCTTTGGTACGGTCAGTTAAGTGCCAGCTATTTGCAACAGGATGCTTTTTCTCTGCCCGATGATTTTGATGGTGTTGAAAATAATTCAGGGCAGGGTTCCGGTGTGCGTGACAACTCCTACCGAAAAGATACCAAAGTTAACATCAAGCTGGGGCTCACGCCAAATGAGACGGATGAATATGCCATTGGTTATATTAATCAGGATGGCGAAAAAGGTACGCCACCATCAACGACAAATTCAAAGCCACGTTATTGGCAATGGCCGTACTGGGATAAAGACAGCATCTATTTTCTGAGTAATACTGCCTTATCTGAATCAAGTTATATCAAAACCCGCGTGTATCGCGACACCTTTAAAAACCTGTTATCAAGCTATGATGACGATACCTACAGAACACAAACCAAAGGTTATACCTTTAACAGCATCTATGACGATACAACTTACGGTGGCAGTATCGAATATGGAAAAACGTTTGGCCGTCATCAGTTAAAAGTTGCCGCTCATTACAAACTGGATGAACATAAAGAGCATGATAAAGGGGAACCAGAAGGTAAGTTTCAGGACCGAACCACATCTTATGGCATCGAAGATACCATTATGCTGACTGACAATTTGAATCTTGTGGTTGGTGGCAGTTATGACACACGAAAAATTATTGAAGCCTACAAATACGATAGTGGTTTGAGCGGGCTTGAATATTTTGAGCATGATAAAAATCACGCGTTTAATCCACAGATTGGTTTGTTTGCCAAACTGGATGAGAAAAATGATGCAAGACTGACACTCTCTCAGAAATCGCGTTTTGCTACGATTAAAGATCGTTACAGTGGCAGCTTTGGCTCACGTTTACCTAACCCGGATTTAAAGCCGGAACGTGCCACTACTATGGAGTTAGGCTGGAATCATAAACTGGAGGATTTTGGACGTATTAAATCCAGTGTTTTCTATAGCCATATTAAAGATTTAATTCAATCTGAAGCACTCACTGCTGTTGAGTTAGCAGCTCATCCGGATCTTGATGATGATGCGACACAAAACCGTAATATCGGGAAAGTGGATGCAAAAGGTCTCGAAATAGCAGCTGATTTTTGGTTTACAAACTGGGAGTTAGGCGGCAGTTATAGCTATTTAGACCGTAATAATAGAAGTTCAGATGCACGTTTACTGGATACGCCTCGACATAAACTGTTCATGTATGCCAACTGGAAAATATCGCAAGCTTTGAGTCTTGGTGTCACCACGCAGTATGAAAGCGAACGTTACAATGCGACAGATGCTTCTCTTCAATCCGCTGGCTTTACTGTCTCTGGCTTAAGAACAACGTATAAAATGTCATCTGGATTGACCACAAGACTGGGTGTGGAAAATATCTTTGATAAATATTACAGCTATGATGAAGGCTTCCCTGAAGCAGGTAGAACGTATTACGCCAATATGAGTTATCAATTTTAATACAGGGTAAGCGGATTACAGCTCTTCTTATGATGCTGGTAGTCTAGCGGCTACCAGCATCATGGCTACCTTACAAAGGCAGTGAATAACTGACTCATTATCAGCATGATGATAGCGAGATAAGGTAAATCTTAATGTTGGTTTAACGCTGTCTGTGTTACATTGCGCGCCTTCCAAATAAGCCATTTGAGCACATGACTTCGCAAGACACAGCATCACATTCTTATTCTTTACCCTGGGTTATTTTTGCCCTGGCTATCGGTGGTTTCTGCATTGGCACCACGGAATTTGTCGCAATGGGGCTAATTCAGGAAATCGCAGCCGATCTTAAGGTATCCATTCCTTCAGCAGGTCATTTCATTACTGCTTATGCCTTAGGTGTGACGGTCGGTGCGCCAGCCCTAGCCATTCTCGGGACTAAGTTGCCACGTAAGACTTTACTGTTGGGCTTGATGTTGTTTTATGGCTTGGCTAATGCGATGACGGCGTTTGCAGACAGCTCAACAACCATGTTGCTTAGTCGATTTATCGCTGGGCTACCGCATGGTGCTTATTTTGGTATTGCTTCACTGGTCGCCGCTGATCTGGCCGGACAACATCGCCGCGCCACAGCCATTGCACAAGTGATGATGGGGCTCACGATTGCCAATGTCATCGGCGTGCCTTTTGCTACCTGGTTAGGTCAATCTTTTGGCTGGAGAACGGGCTTTGAGTTTTCAGCGATGATTGCATTGGCGACCATTTTGGCGATTAGCTTTTTTGTACCACGCATTGCACCACATGCTTCAGCCAGTTACCGATCTGAACTGGCAGGCTTTAAAAACATCAATATGTGGTTGACCTTGGCTATCGGTGCGATTGGCTTTGGCGGTATGTTTTCTGTTTACAGTTACGCCTCACCCATTTTGACGGAATATACTGGTGCCAGCATTAAAGTGGTTCCCATGGCCTTAGCCGTATTCGGTACTGGTATGGTGATTGGTGGCCTTGTTGCTGGCTGGTTAGCAGATAAACATTTGAATAAAACCATCGTTGCGGTGCTCGTCAGTTCTGCCATTGCTTTTGTGATAGCCGCATTCAGTATGACGCAACTTTATTCAGCGATGACAGCCTTGTTTTTGATTGGTTTTACTGTCACAGGTTTAGCGGGCGTCTTGCAGATTCGCTTAATTGATGTAGCAGGGGAGGCACAAGCTCTGGCCGCTTCGCTTAACCATTCTGCATTTAATGCAGCGAACGCCCTCGGTGCCTTTTTAGGTGGGGTTGTGATTAGTCAGCAAATGGGCTGGGTAGCACCGGTCTGGGTGGGCTTATTTTTAAGTTTGTCAGGCCTTGCAGTGTTTAAACTTGCACTTACTGTTGAAGCACGTACAAATTAACAAACGCAGCCGTTATTCAACATGGTTTATTAGCTATTGTTAGTGAATTTGAGCTCCATTTTTCGACAATAACAATTCGAAATCATGACCAGGGACGGGTTTAGAAAACCAATAGCCTTGCGCGTAATCGCAGCCAATCGATTTTAGGAAGTTTAACTGTGCTTCGTTTTCAACGCCTTCAGCAATGACTCTGATATTGAGTTTGTGTGCCATCACGACAATAGCTTCACACATAGCCTGATCATCTAGATTGATATGGATATTCTGAATAAACGTCCGATCAATTTTTAGGTAATCCACATTCAGCTTTTTTAAGTAAGCTAATGAAGAATATCCAGTGCCAAAATCATCAAGTGAGATTTCAATCCCCGCGTGTTTTAACATGCTTAATCGTTGCTCGGTCATCGGTCCTTCATTCATCATCACTCCCTCAGTAATTTCGAGGGAAATCGCCTTATTGCTAAGTGCCTTTTGTGATAAAAAATCAGTCCACTCTTCTAGATCGCAAGATTCGTTTTGAAACTGTTTAGGCGATATATTGATGCTGAGCTGAAAGTTTTCCTTATACTTTTCCTGCCAGAATTTCACTTGAGATGCACTTTGCCGAAATACCCAATCGCCAAGCTCACATATCAGTCCGATATCTTCGGCTATGGGGATGAATTCATCTGGGCTAATGCAGCCGAGTTCTGGATGTGTCCATCTCAGTAGCGACTCCGCTTTATCAATCATGCCAGTTTCAAGGTTAACTATGGGCTGATAATGTATTGAAAACTGGTCTGAACCCATCGAGTTTCGAAGATGTTTTACGATCTCCGTTTTGTTAAGGGCATGCTGCGCCATGGAAACATCAAAAAAAGAAAATTTGTTACGACCAGAGAATTTTGCATGATACATCGCCTGATCAGCATGCTTGAGTAGTTCTTGAGTTGATTCACCATGCTCAGGAAATAGAGCAATACCAATACTAAATGAAAAATAGAGTCTTTCGTCGCCCAAAGTAAATGGGGATGACATGGCATCCAGCAGTTTCTGAGCAACCGTACTTGCATCTTCTGCTGAGCACATGTCTGTCAGACACACGGTAAATTCATCACCGCCTAATCTGGCGATCAGATCATCTTCACGGATACACATTTTCAAACGTGATGCCGTTTCTTTGATAACGGCATCTCCGATATCATGGCCCAAGGTGTCATTGATATCTTTAAAGTTATCAAGATCAAGAAACAAAATGGCGCAGAGTTGATTATTTTTTCTGGAAATAACAAGCGAGTCTTCCAGGCGCTCCATAAACGCACGTCGATTAGGTAAGTCTGTTAGAGGATCGTTATATGTCAGCCTGCAGATGGCTTCCTCTGCCGCCCTACGTTCGGTGATATCAGCAAAGATTGAACAATAATGTGTGATTTCACCAGTACTGTTCGTGATGGCATTAATGGTTATCCATTCGAGAAATAATTCACCATTTTTGCGTTTGTTCCAAATTTCACCGCTCCATTTCTTTTCTCGAGAAAGGGCCGTCCACATCTCTCCATAAAACTGTTTATCGTGCTTACCCGAACTCAGTATTCTCGGATTTTTACCAAGAATTTCATGTTGCTTAAAGCCTGTAATTTGAGTGAATGCAGTGTTAACGGCGATGATTTTATTGTCATGACTAGTTATTGTCATTGCCACAGAACTGTGAAAAAAAGCTGATGAAGTGATGTGAATCAGATCATTTTTATCAGATTCTTTACGGCTATCTGATATTGCGTTGAATAGATTATCCAGACTGGTAGGTTTTAAAGGACATTGTTCCTTTGCCAGGCAAGGCAAATCGAAAGGTGAAGATATCACTTCATAATTTTCATTAATTAAAATGACGTTGATATTGTTATTAATGTGACGAAGTTTATGAATAGTGCAGTCTGGCATGTCCCTAAGAAAAAAAGTCTCAGCAACGATGGTGTCAATGGCATATTGTTTAAATAAAGCTAATGCATTATCGCAATTATCAGCAGTCAGATAATTACTTATGTGAGAGCCAAGTAAAGTGCTAATTTTATTTTCTGAGTATTTATCTTTGCCCAGATAAAGAACACTCAGTTTTGCCTCTGACGAGGTTCTTGATATCGTCGATGTCATTGACTAATACTCTTTCTGGCTGTTAGTTAATGACCTCATTACAAACAATAATAAATCTAAACATTTGTCATTGTTTGGAGTGAGATAGGTTGGGTCGGTTTTTAATAAACCATGCTTTAAAACAACAAAAGAATGTTTATTCTGTATGGTTTGGTTGTTCGTTGGCACTGTCTCTATATCCCAATCAGCTATGCAGAAAAATGTTATTTTTTGATTAAATTCACATGTTAGTTATAAGGTTAAATAACCATATATTTAACAAGGTTGTCAATGAACATTTTTACAGTGCTTGGAGAGAGTTGAACAATGATATATATATGCGAATAATCCAGTGGAATCATGTAATTCAGATTATGTGCTGTTTGTCAGAATACTTGTTTATTACCCAGACTAAAACCGATACATTAGCGCATTATAAAAGACTAATATAGATCACCAAATATCTCTAAGTGGGTAAGGTAAAGCCGCACATCAAACTCAAGCTGATGGTAGTCAGGTTGCATGTGGGTGCAGAGTTTATAAAAGGCCTTGTTATGGTCTTTCTCTTTTAAATGCGCCAGTTCGTGCACCACAATCATATTTAAAAATTCTATCGGTGCAGTTTTAAACACAGAGCCAATTCGCATTTCATTTTTGGCTTTTAATTTACTGCCCTGAACGCGTGAGACATAACTGTGTAAACCCAAAGCATTATGCAGCACATCAAGCTTGTCATCGTAAATCACTTTGCTGAGTGGGCTGGATTGGCGCAGATTCTGGTTCTTCATATCCATCACATAGGCATACAACGTTTTATTAGTTTTAATGTCATGTGTGTCTGGATATTTTTTTAACAGAAACTGGCCGAGTGTTTTTGCTGAAATAGCGGCGCTGACTTGATCGAGAACAGGGGCAGGGTAGCCTGATAAATATTTTAGTGCCGACATAGTGATTGCCTTGTTTTCTGCTTTTTGTTTCTCTGATAACCGACTCTGAGTTTTCATCAGCTACTCGCTTGACTATTTAAGCGTGAAAAGCCATAAATGGACATAGTTTTTTACTGTTAACTGGCTTTTCATGAATAGTATTTCTGTTTAAAAAAAGGAAGCAAAATGCAGAAGGTGTTAGCGAAAGAATCAATGAAGTTTCTCAAGCTTGTGGCTGTAGGATTATTGCTCATTATTGTACTTATTCTGGTCGGTGAAAAGCTAAGTGGTATAGAAGCGCTGATACTGGCTTTGCTGCCTTATCTGCTTTACCAGATATACTCAGCCATGCAGTCGGCAAAGAAACGCAAGAGAAAATAAACTGACATCGTCTTGTTTTGCGGTAATAAAAAGGTCAAATACACTGACTTATTGAATCAGAATAAAACGAGCTCAACCAAGCACAGCCAGACAATAATTGTTCTTACCCTGACGTTTAACATCATACATTGCTCTATCTGCGACTTTGACCAGTTCATCAAGGGTAGTGCCATGTTCAGGAAAAAAGGCGATACCAATACTGACACCAATGCTGACTTGCCTTGTTTCTTTTTCTGAATAAGTGAATTCGATGGGTGTTTTCAGTTCATTGATAAGCTTTTGGGCAATGATTTCCACGTCATCGCTATCCGTTAGATCATCAATCATCATCACGAACTCATCGCCACCGATTCTTGCCAACTGATCTGCTTGACGCAGGATACCAGTAAACCGCCTAGCCACTTGCCGCAACACCTGATCGCCCGCATCGTGACCCCACGTGTCATTGACCGATTTAAAGCCATCCAGGTCTAAAAACATCACAGCGATTTGTTGATTTTGTCGCTTAGCTTTAGCTAAATAATTATCAGCATGTTGTTGCAAATAATGCAGAGATGGCAGGCCGGTAATAGCATCAAAATGCGCCTGCTTCTCTAATTCGATTTGCGCATGATGGGCAGCTTCTAACGCTTGATGAAGTTCAGTGACATCATATTCAGTGACCAACATTAAAAATTCGGCCGTTAATGGGTGGCGTGTGATGCGAATATCCAGCGTATGTTGGCGAAGCCCTGCACTGGTTTTCATCATATGCGTCCAACGTCCAACCCGTTTTGCAGTGGCATCGTTTAAACGTTCAATCCCTTCTTCGAGCTTATCAAAGCGGGCAGTGAAGGCATTTCTATCTCTATCAAGTTGTTGTGGAATGATGTGTTTATAGGCTTCTGTGGCTGCTGGGTTTTCGATGACGATATCACCGGAGAAGGTAAAGGTACTCACTAATACAGTGGTATAGCGCATGGCTTCAACAAGCAGTAAATTTTCAGGCGTTTCACCGAGTTCGACTTGTTCGTTGATATAAGCAATGATGGCACGATGACGTTCAGGACCCACTAAAACCGCGCGATGTAACATATACAGTGTTTTGGCTTTGCCGTTTGGGTAGGTTGTCCATGGGTCAATGCTAAGACCATTTTTAGCGGCTAATTCAAAGGTTTGGTGCATTCTATCTTTTGCACCTTGGGTATCACCCGATAGATCTTTATTTATCAGTTCATCAACTGAGTTGAGTCCCCAAAACGTCAGCGCTGCTGCATTACCCCACCACCAACCATGTCTATCGAGATCAAAAATCCAGACGATGTTAGGAATCAATTCGTAAAGACCAAGCTCATCTAAACTTTTGATATGGGTAAGGTGACTGTAATCAGAGGTCATGAATGAAGTTAATTTATCGTTTGTGTGTAGTGCTACTGAGTCTTAACCCTGATTATCGCATAAGCAGACATTTTTGCAGAAGATATAAGCTGGAGCACATATTTGTGCAAAAAAGTACTGATGGCTTAGACCGGCTTCTAAATATAAGCAGGTCTAAGCCAAAATTTTTATTTTAGTGACGTAACGATATCAGCAAGATTAAAGTCGAACCGGAGACCCAAAATAAAAATATTATCTAAGTCTTTTTTACGTCCAGGCTCAGAGAATTGATCGGGATTGATGATGTACTGAATATTTGGCTGAACGCGAATTTGTGGTGTTAATTGATAACCATAACTCAGTTCCATCATGACTTGATTATTTGCTGGCGTCCCTGAACCACCATTGAATTTCCTTGCCAGTGTTAAGTCTTTCATCGCGTCTCGGCTATAGTGTTGCTGGGATACGACAAAAGCGACTGTATCGTCGTTTCGGCTATCGAAGGTGCCACGCTTAACGAAGCCACCTTGTAATTGATAATCTACGGCTAACTCTCCGGAGCCTTTTGTTAATGCGGCGCCGAAGATGGTGAGACTGCGTTTTGAGTCAGGATCCGGGCGATAAACGACTTGTTCAAAGCGAGCAAATATACCGGAACGCCCGTTTAATTCTGCGTATGGATTGCCTGTCTCGATCGCATTATTACCCGCACTATCTTTTAGAGGATCTGAGTAATCTGTTTTGTCATACCAGCCACCAAATTCATAGGTACGAGGGTAACGATCAGTGTCCCAGCTGGTTTTGTATCCCAGGGTGAAGGGCACGATAAAGCCGTTTGATTCATGAGTATTCCATACCACGCCATGATCACCGTCATCTTGATGCCCGCTATTGTCTTCATACACACCAATATGGGCGTAAACGTTTGGTGTGATCCAATACTTGTAGCGAGCTGCCCAACTGGATACTGGCCACCAGGTAAAGCTGCTGGTACGAAAAACAAATGTTGGATTGCCACAAGCAGCATTATTTTGAAAGTACTGACAAAGCTCAGATCCTAAGAAGTTAATATTGGCCACCATCCGGCCAGCTTCAAGTTCAAGTTTGCCATCGAAGAAATGTTTTTCCAGAGAGAATAAAACCAGACGAGATCCCTGACCTCCATAAATTTCCTGAACAGAGGTACTGTTACCAAGGGCTTTTTCGGCAAGATTATTACCATGTCGGTTAGTTGCTGCTAAATGCAGCGTGGTGTCTGTCCAGCCAAACGCCTTATCAAGGTTAATATCAGCACCCAGATAAAGTTGGCCAGCGTAAGCGCTTTTTTCTTTTTTACCGCCATCGATATTGCTGGCAGCTTCGCCAGTATAGGATGAGCTCCATTTTACTAAATTAGTATCGAATGATTCTGCCATTACTGGACTAACAAGACAGAAATAGATGAGTGAAATAAAGGCTGTATAAATACGCATGAGATGAGCCTTCCTATGGTTTACATCATTCAGATATTTTTTTTCGTAAGAAATAGGCAAAGCGTCGTAATAACGCTCCCGACAGCTATTGCTAATGCATACATCCCTACATGGGTGACTGCATTCGGAATACCTAATACAAAAATGCCACCATGAGGCACTTTAAGTTCTACACCTACAGCCATAGATATTGCCCCTGCAGTTGCAGAACCGAGGATCAAAGCAGGAATAACACGGAAAGGATCGCGAGCAGCATAGGGAATCGCACCTTCAGTGACGAACGCTACACCGAGCACAGCTGCTGCGTTGCCAGCCTCATATTCCTCTTTATTAAATTTCTTAGGAAATAACTTTGTTGCTAATGCCAAACCAAGAGGTGGTGTCATTCCTCCTGCCATCACGGCAGCCATAGGTGCAAATACATCGCTGGTGACAAGGCCTGTGGCGAAGGCATAAGCAGCTTTGTTGACAGGACCGCCCATATCAAATGCCATCATGCCACCCAATAGCAATCCTAAAAATACGGCACTACCAGCTTGCATTCCCTGAAGCCAATCTTTCAAACCAGACATGATTTCAGCTACCGGCGCGGCAATAACGAAATACATCAAAAGCCCTGTGATCATGGTTGTAAGCACTGGAAGTATGAGTACCGGCTTGAGGCCATCAAGGCTTTTAGGAAGTTGGATTCCTTTATTAAGGGCGACAGTGATATAGCCAGCCATATAACCGGCGACAATACCACCGAGAAAACCGGCACCAAGATTAGCGGCCAGTAAACCACCCACCATACCGGGAGTGAGTCCTGGTCGGTCTGCAATTGAAAATGATATGTAACCAGCAATCGCTGGCACCATAAGTACAAAAGCGCCTTTTGCGCCAATTTGGTATAGCGCATAGGAGAGGGTCCCGGCATTATCCTCTTGATAAGCATAGATACCGCCTAGGGCAAACGAGATAGCGATGAGTATTCCGCCTGCCACGACAAAAGGAAGCATGAAAGACACACCTGTCATCAAGTGCTTGTATGCACCTGCAAACCCTTTTTTATTATCTTGCTTTGCCGTCGTTTCATTTTTACTGACTTCTGCTGTGCTTCTGGCAGAAGCTTCGTTAAAGGCTTTTTCTATCAGCTTGGCACCATCAGCGATAGCAGGTTTTGTACCGGATTTGAAGAGGGGTTTGCCTTGAAATCTCGATGTGTCTACTGTCGTATCTGCAGCGATAATAACTAAGTCAGCCGAGTCGATTTCTTCAGCAGTCAATTCATTTCTGGCACCTACAGAACCTTGTGTTTCGACCTTTATCTCATAACCCAGATTCTTCGCGCCCAGCTGTAAGCCCTCAGCAGCCATAAATGTATGAGCGATACCCGTTGGACAAGAGGTGATGGCAACGATTTTTTTCCCTGTTTGGGGCGAGCTATCAGTGCTTTTTGATAATCGCTCCAGTACCTTAGATGGGGTATCCAGTACCTCATTAATACTCACTGTGATTGTTGGTAGATTAGCAAGAGTTGGGTCATCTATTTCAACATCACCTACCAGAAGCAGAGATTCCGCATCATTGAGCATGGCTGGCGTTATGTCGGTGATTACGCCTTGAGGGGTTCGCACTTCAATACAAAATGAATGCTTGAGTTCTGAAGCCGCTTTTCTTAATACTTCAGCGGCAAGAAGCGCGTGTGTTTCTTTATGTTTATCATCGACGATGATGAGTAGTTTTGACATTTTAATCTCTCCTGTAACCTTTTTTGGTGTAAGGCTCTGATTTAATTATTTATATGGCTTGTTGTAACGGATTTTGCCAAAGCGTTAATGCGCTCTTTCGACGGTAGGTTGGGGCCGTGCAGCTCTAATTTGCCTACAGCGAAAGCCGTTGCTAGTTTTGCCATTTCTTCTACATTAAGATCATCCAGAGCGGCAGCAACCAGGCCGGCGACCATTGCATCACCCGCGCCTACAGAACTTGCACTGCTTATTTTGGGAGGGAGAGCATGAAGCGCTTCTTTATTAGAGAAAAAGAATGATCCCTCAGAACCTAAGGAGACAATGACCTTTTCTATACCACGATTAGTGAGTTCTTGAGCGGCATGAATGATGTCACTGGTTTCTTTTAAGTCCCTACCTACATAGGTTTCAAGTTCGTGTAAGTTAGGTTTAATCATAAAAGGAGCAGGGGCGTGACTTGTCAGAATCGAAGACAGAGCCGGGCCACTGGTATCGACAATAATACGTAAATTTTTTGGGGCCAGTTCCTGCATTAAATGAGTGTAAAAATCTTCGGGACAGCCCGGAGGCAGGCTTCCTGATAACACCAGGATAGATCCATTTTCGATTGCACTCAGTCTTTGCAAAAGCCTGTCCAGATAGACTTGGGATATGTTCTGACCAGACATATTCAGATCTGTCGTTCCACCGCTCGTTTTATTGACGATCTTGATGTTTGTTCTGGTTTCTCCGTCAAAACGAACAAAGTTATCGCGAATTTTTTTCTGTTTAAAAAGCCTGGTAAAAAGTTCTGAATTATCATTACCAAGCAGGCCGGAGGCACAAACGTAAATACCCCAATCCGCCAGGCATGAGGCAACATTGATACCTTTACCACCTGCATTCGAACAAGCGCTATCTACACGGTTAACCTGATCAACTGTCAAGTGATCGACTTCCAGGGTTTGATCGATAGCAGGATTAAGAGTCACAGTCGTTACCGGATGTATCATTATTCACCCCCCTTAAGCTGACGAACCGCTTCTGAGGTTTCGGCTTCGAGAGCTTTTTGTGCTAATGCTTTAAGTTCATCCATTGAACTTTGGCGAAGGCGGGCTTTGACAGCGGGAATATCAAGTGGTGACATGGATAATTCGGTCACACCCAGTCCGGACAGAATGGCTGCACCGTGCGGATCCCCGGCAATACCACCACAGGCACCAACCCAGCAATTGTGATCCTTAGCGCCATCAACCGTTAGCTTGATAAGTTTGAGAACGGCAGGGTGCAGGCTATCCGCTTCAGCAGCCAATGTCGGATTCTGTCGATCCATTGCGAGACAATATTGAGTTAAATCATTGGTACCGATAGAGAAGAAGTCGGCATTTTTGGCCAATGTCTTAGCTTCAAGTGCTGCTGCCGGTACTTCAATCATGACGCCTATCGGGCAGCTTGGCGCAGCCATTGATTCCCGTACATCTTCACAGATCGCCCGTAGCTTTAAAAACTCAGTCACTGAGGTGACCATTGGAAACATGATTGATAATTTGGCTCCGTCTTTCAGTGCACGGTAAAGTGCACGGAGTTGTGGCTGGAGCAAATCAGCACGTCGAAGCAGTAGTCGAGAACCTCGCACACCTAAAAACGGATTATCTTCTTGAGGTAAGGCGAGTTGTGGTGCTTGTTTATCACCGCCAATATCAAGTGTACGAACAATCAGCTCCCGGCCTTCTAAATTCTTGCTCATGGCAAGGTAAGTTTCGTACTGCTCGTCTTCAGAGGGCTCATCATTTCGTTCAAGATATAAAAACTCAGTACGCATCAAGCCAACACCTTCTGCTCCTTCAGATATCGCTTCTGCTACTTGATCGGGTAGATTGATATTGGCACCGATGAGAATGTGAGTACCATCTGTGGTTTTCGCAGGCAGTTGGCGGGTTTCAGCATCTTTTGCCTGTTGAGCTTGAAGTTTTGTTATCCACTCCTGTGCTGAATTTATATCATCATCATTCGGATCGATATAAATACGTCCTGCTGTACCATCAAGAATAACCTGCGAGCCATTAGCAATATCCAGTAAGCCATGACCACCACCAACCAAAGCAGGTAAGCCTAATGTTCTTGCCAGGATAGCGGTATGAGAGGTGGGGCCACCCTCTGATGTCGCTAAACCAATCACTTTAGTGATGTCCAGAGCGGCTGTATCTGAGGGGGTGAGATCATCACTAATGAGTATGTATGGATGATCGGGACAAGCTGTCTCGGTGGTGTTTGATAGTTCAGGGGCGATGTGAAATAAGACTCTGTTGCCAACATCTTTGAGATCAGTGGCTCTAGCAGCTAAAACAGGGTTACCAAGTGCAGACAGGCGGTTTGCCATACGCTCAACACCGGTATTCCACGCCCAGGCAACACCATGACCATCTGCCATTATCTGACAGACAAGCGTAATGAGATCGGTATCGTTTAATAACTCGATATGTGCCAAGAATATTTTAGCTTCTTGTTTTCCGAGTTGTTGCTCAGTCTCTTGCGAGAGAATTTGTAGCTGTGCTTTTGTTTCTTTCAGAGCTCTATGAAGTCTTGATGCATTATCAGAGAGTGATCCTGTTTCATCAGGGACCTCGAGAGTGTGTGTTATTTTTCGGTAAACTTGCCCAACCACCATGCCAGGGGCTGCCGAGGCACCAATGATGGCCGCTAAATCTTCTCTTGCTTGCCAGGAGGGACTTGATTTTTGTCGTTTTAATGCCAGTTCTGCATCCGCTTTTTCTTGAGCGGAGAGGCTTTTCATCAGCGTATGCATTACTGACAATGCTTTATCAGCATCAGCTCCCTCAGCAGAGACAATAAGTGAGGCACCTTGCCGCACTCCCAAGCGAAGTAGTGCAATTAAATTTTTTGCATCAGCCGTTTTATCAGCATGACGAATGCGAATTGACGAATGGAATTGTCGAGCGGTTTCAATCCATTTTGTGGCTGGGCGAGCGTGTAATCCATTAGGGTAATCCAGCGTCCATTCGATTTTTTTTGCAAAGTCCGGCAAGACTTCGTTCTCTTCAGTTTCTTCACTGGAGTTATTCAGTGAGGTGACGATTAGCTGTTCATCATCCGTTTTAAACAATTGTTGAAGTTGTTCGTCGTTTTGTAGCAGGCCGGTTAAGGTTTGCAGTAATGTAATATGCCCATCAGTTTGAGCGGCAATAGCCACCACCATATAAGCTGTCTGACCTGGGTTCCATTCCACACCCTGAGGAATTTGAAGTATCGCGACGGCATCTTGTTTTATCAGATGCCGATCTTCAGCGATACCATGTGGAATGGCGATACCTCTGCCAAGGAAGGTATTAGCGCGTGTTTCACGTTGTTTCATACTTTGTGCGAAAGCGGGATCAACACAGTTATTCTCCACCAGTAGCTGTGTTGCTTGTTCGATAACGGTTTCTTTGTCGGTAGCGCTGACGTTGAGCTGGACTATTTGAACAAGATCTAGCTCGCCATTCGTTTGCTTCGTTACAAGCATCGTTTTTCTCCTCTCTATTTACGCCACGCTTTTTATGTTTACGTGAACATATATTTCTGTTTTGTTGCATTGAAAACGTTTTCATAATAAATGTCAAATTATTTGATGGAATAGCTTTTTAATATATGGTAATGTCTTAATCAAGTACTGATATATATTGGTTTTGTTGTTTCAACTAAATTGGAAACGTTTTCTTATATGGCTGTCGGAATTAAAGATGTAGCGAAAATAGCTGGTGTGTCACCAGCTTCAGTTTCTAGGGTATTAGGAGGAGGTTCGGTTAGCGATAAAGTACGAGAAAAAGTACTAAACGCTGTCAAGGCCACAGGATATCGTCCTAATATGGCAGCAAGACGCTTACGTTCAAACCGTACTGAGACTATTGGCTTGATCGTAGCCGATCTGGTCAATCCTTTTTTTACAGCCATCACTCAAGCTGTAGAATCTGCCGCCTATAAGGCTGGCATGCGAGTCATGTTTTGTAACACCGGTGAAGATCCTGAACGTGAAGAAATGTATCTCAGATTTATGCAAGAAGAACGCGTTTCCGGATTGATTGTCGCCCCCACAGCTCAAGGATTGAAGTCGCTGAGCAAATGGAGTTTTGACTTCCCTTTAGTGCTGATTGATCGGGCTAGAGATAAAGAAAAATTCGATGTGATTGTCATGGATAACCAAACCGCGGCTAAAGAGCTTGTTACTCATCTGCACAGCCAAGGATATCAGCGTATTGGCGGTTTATTTGGCGCTACAAGTATTACTGGTGAGCAACGAAAAGAGGGATATATAGACGCTATCCATTCTCTCGGTCTCAAGCCTGAAGTCAAAAGTCTGCCATCCACCGCTATTGTTGCTCAAAAAGAGCTTGAAGCATGGTTTGCATCCCCTGACAGGCCAGATGCCATTATCCTCAGTAACAGTCTTTTTACCCGTTCAGCCTTGATGGCTGCAAGAGCGACAGGATTACAAATTCCCGATGATATCGCCATTGCCGGTTTTGATGATGAGCCGTGGTCATCATTAGTGGATCCGGGGATTACCGTTATTCGTCAACCCGTTGAAATGATGGGAAAAGAAGCTGTTTCAGCGGTTATTCAACGTATTGAATCACCGAATGCGCCTCTACGTCGCCTTATGCTATCAGGTGAGTGTGTGATTAGAGGTTCAAGTCGGAAGCGGTAGCGTCATCAATATAAGCCGAATTGACAGGAGACATTTATGTCATCTATTGGAAAATCGATAAATCAATTTATTAATGAGCAGCAGAATAAGACTGATTCAAACAGCGACGACTTATCAGGTCTTATTGCTGATATAGCCAGTGCCTGTAAAAAGATTGCTCATCTGGTAAATCGCAGTGCGATCACTGGAATAGGTGGTGCGAGCGCGTCTGAAAATGTACAAGGCGAAGTCCAGAAAAAACTCGACATCATCACCAATGATGTGATGGTTGAACAGCTTAATCATCATGGACACCTGGCAGCGATGATATCTGAGGAAATCGAAGATATTATTCAGATTCCCGAACATCTTCCCAAGGGGAAATATCTTATTGCTTTTGATCCACTGGATGGTTCATCCAATATTGATATTAATATCTCTGTAGGGACTATCTTTTCAATATTACGCTGTACGGATGCCAGCCGCGAGGTAAGGTCAGATGACTTTTTGCAAGCTGGTACAGAACAAATCTGTGCAGGTTTTTGTGTGTATGGACCCACAACCATGATGATTCTCACTACGGGTAATGGTGTAAACGGTTTTACCCTGGATAGTGAGATTGATGAGTTTGTTTTGACTCATCCTGATATGACTATTCCAGAGGATGCCGCTGAATTTGCGGTGAATATTTCTAATCAACGGTTCTGGGAAAGCTCTGTTCAACGCTATATTGATGAATGTATTCAAGGTGTTGATGGTGACAGAGAAAAGAACTTCAATATGCGTTGGGTTGCGTCCATGGTGTCAGATGTTTATCGAATTTTAATTCGTGGTGGTGTTTTTCTATATCCGCTCGATACTAAATCGGCGAACTCAAGTGGCAAACTACGCCTGATGTATGAAGCCAACCCGATGAGTTTTATTGTTGAGCAAGCCGGTGGGCTGAGCACTACAGGCTATCAGCGAATTATGGACATCAAACCAACAGATCTACATCAACGTGTGCCTGTTATTTTGGGATCTAAAAATGAGGTGGAGCGAATAATACGCTATCACCAAGAAGAAAAATTGGGCTGAGTCATTCAAAAAGAAATGCCTCAATCAGACTGACATATAGATTGCTTACGGTAGGGAGCAAAACTCAAGACGAGTTGTATGGAATAAAACGCCATTTCTCTCAACTAAGAGCTTCATGCCATCGCTGATCAATTGATAAAACGCTTTAGGGGAAACCTTTATATATGAACGACACTATCGCATTGCTGAAAAATCATCGTTCAATTCGAGAATTCACGCCGGAGCCAGTAAGTGATGATGTGGTGCGTGAGATTATTGAGGCAGCAGGCTGGTCCGCCACATCTAACTTCATCCAGGCATACACCGTTATTCGTGTCAGAAATAAACAAACACGTCAGCAAATTGCAGAGCTCGCCGGTTCGCAAAGTTGGGTGGAAACCAGTCCGGTATTTTTAGTTTTTTGTGCCGATCTCAAACGTAGTCAGGCGGCTTGTGATTATGAAAGTCAGGAAATGGTGTCTGGATATACTGAACAATTCATTATCGCCACTGTGGATGTCAGTTTGGCCGCACAAAATGCGATGATTGCAGCAGAATCGTTCGGTCTTGGCGGTGTTTTTATCGGTGGTATACGTAATAATCCGGAACAAGTATCTGAGCTACTTAAACTTCCTGAGCAAGTTTATCCTGTGTTCGGAATGTGTCTTGGTTATCCGTCAGCATCGCCCGAGCAAAAGCCAAGGTTACCTGTCGATGTCATTTTGAAAGAAGAATCATACCAGCAAGATAAGTCAGAACTGGAACAGTACAACGAGACGTGCAAAGCCTACTATCAAAATCGTTCCAGCGGTGCCCGTGATGAGACTTGGACACACCAGATAGCCACGATGATGAGTAAACCAATGCGTCCCCACATGAAAGCGTTTCTTGAGAATAAGGGCTTTAAGTTTAAATAAACTTTGGGCAACAGCCTGAGCTAGACGCCTTTACATCCATTGGAACTATTAACTCACAAAATAACCAAACTAATTATCCGATAATGGAAGCACGATTTTCTGGAGTCTGATGATTAGGCTTTCTGCACTCGAAATCGGTTTCCTGCTTGCTCAATATTATTCTGATGGCGAAACAGCTTAGGAGAAAGCATGACAAACTCGAGCACTAAAAACGATCATTCCCCTACAGAACAGGACCCCAATACAAGCTATAACAAAGGCCCAGCAGGTGGGTGGGGATCGCTGCGTGGTGTATCTCGAATCTTCGGCGAGGTCCATGGTTCTACCGTTGCAGCGAAAATTCTTTCCAGGCTTAATAAGCCCGGTGGGGTGATGTGCAGTTCATGTGCTTGGGCTAAACCTGCGAATCCGTCAACATTCGAGTTTTGTGAAAATGGTGCCAAAGCAACCTTACGGGAGTTGGATGAGAAAAAGGCAGATTCAAACTTCTTTGAGCAATATAGCGTTACTGAATTAAAAACCTGGCACGACCATGAGCTGGAAAAAGCGGGCAGGTTAACTGAACCGCTTCGCTATGATACGAAACGCGACCGCTATGTGTCGGTCAGTTGGGATGAGGCAATACAGGATATTGGTAAAAAGCTTGCTGCGATGAACCCGAAGCAAGCCGTTTTTTATGCTAGTGGTCATGCCGGCTTGGAAGCGTCCTATCTCTATGCCCTTTTTGCGCGGGCAATGGGGCATCAGAATCTGCCACAGTCATCCAATATGTGTCACGAAACGACCAGTGTGAACCTCAAGAGCTTTGTCGGTACACCCGTTGGCACCTGTACACTGGAAGACTTCGAACATTGTGATGCCATTTTCTTTTTTGGACAGAATACCGGCACCAACTCTCCACGCTTTATGCATATCCTCAAAGATGCTGTTGAACGCGGCTGCAAAATTGTTACCTTCAACCCTGTACGTGAACGGGGGCTGATTGAATTCGTTGAGCCACAGAATATCGTGCAGATGCTCACCAATAACCCCACCGAGATCTCCAACAAATACTATCAAGTGAAACCTGGCGGTGACATTGCCGTTATCGCAGGCATGATGAAATATATGCTGGCACGTGAAGAAGCTGCCCCTGGCACCATCCTGGATCAGGATTTTATTGCTGCTGAGACAACAGGTTTTGACGAAACCGTAGAAAAGGTCAACGCATTTGATTGGTCAGATATCGAAGCACAATCTGGTTTAACTCGTACCATGATTGAAGAAGCAGCCGAGATATATTGTCAGGCAAAAAAGGTTATCGGTATCTATGGTATGGGACTGACGCAGCATGTTGATGGCTGGCTCAATCTGGGGATGTTCTGCAATCTGCTACTGATGCGGGGCAATATAGGTCGCCTCGGTGCTGGTATTTCGCCTGTACGTGGGCATTCCAATGTGCAAGGACAGCGGACCGTCGGTATAGGCGAAAAATCTGCACATATGCCAGCTGACAAATTACATGAGTTATTCGGTATAGATGCACCGACGGAAAATGGAAAGAATATTGTTGAAGCCAGTGAAGGCGTGTTGGATGGCAGCATCAAGGCTATGGTCTCATTGGGGGGAAATCTGTTACGGGCTTTGCCTGATCGTGAGCGTTTGGAAAACGGCTGGTCAAATCTGGATCTGACAGTACATATCACCACCAAGCCTAATCGATCACATCTTATACCGGGTAAAGTCAGTTATATTCTGCCTTGTCTGGGGCGTACCGATATTGATCAGCAGCAAAGTGGGCCACAAGCTGTTTCTATGGAAGACACGTTCAGTCATATTTATGCCTCGATTGGCGCGGCAGAGCCACCCAGTGATCAAGTCCGCTCCGAGACAGCGATTGTGGCAGGTATCGCGAAGGCGACATTACCTTCCAACCCCAAACTCCGCTGGGATGACTGGGTTGCCAACTACGATCTGATCCGTGATCTGATTGCTGAGACCTTCCCTGATGATTTTAGTGACTTCAACAACAGAATGATGCAGCCTGGTGGCTTCTATCGTGGCAATCCGGCCCGTGAAAGAAAATGGAAAACCGAAAGTGGCAAAGCACAATTTACCCCACCAACAACACTTACCTCACTGGGGCAGCATCCCAGCGGTGAGAATGGCTTTACCCTAATTACATTGCGTTCCAACGATCAGTTCAACACCACCATTTACGGCTTTTCTGATCGGCTGCGTGGTTTGGAAGGTAGTCGCGAAATCGTATTGATCAATCGCGAAGAAATGGCACGCCTTGGCTTGCAGGAAGGGCAAATAGTCAGCCTGTATACTCAGATAGAAGATGGCAATCTGCGTCAGGTCGATGGACTGAAAGTTACGGCCTATGATCTACCTGATGGCACAGTAGCCGGCTATTATCCTGAACTCAATCCTCTGGTTCCATTGTCCTATCACGAAAAAAATTCTCTGACGCCAGCCTACAAAGGTGTGCCTGTAGAAATCAGACAATGAGTTCCATAGGTTGGGTTGAGCGATAGCGAAACCCAACTTTTTGAAGTTTTAAGCGGTGTTTTGTTGGGTTTCATGCTTCAACCCAACCTACGAAGGATATGAATGTTTATTAGTAGGTTGGGTAGAGCGGTAGCGAAACCCAACATGTCTAGGACGGGATAAAAACTCAAGTTCTCTCACCAAAAGCTTTCATACCAATCTTCTCATCATATCCCCAGTGTTTATCAATCATGCCGTTATGAATAAATTTATGAATGCTGGAATAAGGCCAATCAATGGCTTTATCGACATAACCATGTTTGACCGGATTGTAGTGAATATAATCCACATGGTTCATATAATCTTTTTCATCGCGAATTAAGTGTTCCCAATATCGACGTTGCCAGATACCGCGTTCATTTTTCGAGTGACGAGTTTTGTTGATATGTTCATCCTTGGGTAAGCCCCTCGAAAATGTCGATTTTATTAATCGCCACCGCATTGCAAAACCGGTATCAGTTTCAGGTAAGGTCCAGATGGTATGCAAATGTTCGGGCAAGATAACAATCGCATCGATATTAAATGGATGAGCTTGTTTAACGTGTTGGAAAGATTGTTTTAACAGATCGATATTATCCGTTAATAACGTTTTACGTCGTTCCAATAGATTGACCGTAAAGAAAAATGTGCCACCGGGCACAAAGGCTCGTCGATATTGCATTGTTCACCATCCATGTGAAACAAAAAGTAACCATTATTGTAGGTTGGGTTGAGTGATAACGAAACCCAACATTGTCTTGTTTTGAGAGGTGTTTAGATATTTGAGGCGTGTTTGTTGGGTTTCATGCTTCAACCCAACCTACGGGCTAACCTATGGACTTGATTGTTATCGCAACTTTTCTATGAAAAGGATCGATGCAAGAAATAATCTTGAAAACATTTCACGCATTTTCTGATTGTATGCGTCCCAGTCTATGACGTCCTTATATGGAGGATATAAATTTACTCCTGTCCTTAAATCGCTTGTATTTAGTTCATAAGACGGTGAAGGTTGAACTGAAAAAGGGATAGCTGCATTTAATATAGTCATTGATAGTGTCAGATGCGATGCCTTTGTGGGCGGACTCATAATAAAGCTATCAGCCCCAGTTTCAAAACTTTGAATATCTTCAATTGATTCCAGACAAGATTGAAAGAAAGATGGATGAGCAGTGGTAGAAATTTTAAGTTTCATTTCATTGATTGCTGTCTCATATCCACCCAACCAGAAAATGTTCTTGTCGTTTAATTCTTTTTTCAGCCACTTTTCATTTTTGCCTTTTGATATGTACTGATGCCAAAATGCATTCGAGAGCTCAGGTGATATTGCTGCTTGATACTCACTTAAAGCTTGATTGTCGTATAGTAGACGAACCCACAAAAGCGAATTTTCATGCAATAACCTCAATTGATAACGCGCATTTCCATCTAATCCTGATAAACACAGAGTTCTAATTGCAGCCACTGTATTTAATTGCTTTACAGTAAGTCGATAAAATAATGTTGCTCGTTCAATTGATGATGGATGACCGCCAGATAGAAAATAAAATGAGGTATAGCGAAGTAAGGCTAAATTGTAGGGCAATCCATAAAACGAATATATAACCATTTAATAACAGTGGATTGTAATGAAAATACGACCATAATATTGCATAAATAAATGAATATAATGTATTAAACCTACTAATACGATCATAAATACGTAATTATTTTACTCTTACTTTTTGAGGATTAGTGATTCGGTGATTATTCCATGATAATTGGTTTGAGTAACTTAACTCACAATCACCATGAGTCCAGTTGAACCTTTAAAGGTTGAAAGACAAACTTTTGATGAATCCATTGACTTTGCCATTTTTACTCTGCCAGCAGATGTTGAGGATGATTTGGATTTTTTCTATTAGTCCATATATCACCCCATAAAAATACCCTTTTCAGTTATTTAAAGAATTGATTAAAAGTGAAAAAGTTGTAATTATAAATAATCGAAAAAGGATGATAAACAGATACTAATTCCTGTTTTGTTATTTCTAGTGACCAAAGGAGTGGGCCAACACTATGATCTTTGTGAAAAATCAATTTATCCCCATCGAGCTAAAAAATGTTTAACGGACCGAAGGGTCTGTTCAACATACTGTTATGTGTAATCGACTAAGGATGGCCAGTGAAGTTACGATGTGAGTGCGGGGCTGTAATTCATGACAATACAGACTACCAAGAAAACAAAGCCCATTTCGTACCCGATGAAAGTTGGGAAGATATGTGCGAGAAAGTTGAGAATGGAATGTCGCCTTGGGATGCATCAGTAAAGTTCCAGCGTCTTATTTATCAATGCTACGAGTGCGCAAGAATTTACATTGAAAATAAAGATGGTAGCTTTACTTCATTTAAACCAGATACAGATGCAAAATTTGGCATTCTTAAAAACACATAACAAGGCCAAGCAGCATGGCGCACTGAGTGCGCTGGACCTCGCTACGCTCGGCCACTGTTGGCAGCGTTAAATGTACTATGAGTATGGAAAGTAAATTAGTCATAACTGCAGATAGAGAAGACTATACAGTTGCTCTTAGAGGCAACTTATATATTGATGGTTTTTCTGGTTTTGGAGAATGCTGGCATAATAACAGTGAAGTAAGTGATTTCTGTTCAGATTTGCTATCGCTGAGCGAATCTATGGAAGGTACCGCCGAACTATTAGGAATCCAAAGTAAAAGTGATGGTACGGAATATTTAGAGCGTTTTTGCATTCGAGTTTACCCATTAGACCGAAGTAAACTTAATGGAACTGTTGGCGTTCATATTACATTAGCCGAACCTCCTGGCTCAGATTGCAGGCCTGAAGGGATTTTAAAAGTATCCGGTGAACTAAAGGCTAGAAATCATCACATAGCACAGTTTGCAAAAGACATTAGCGATCTTATGTCAGGTTCTCTAAAAGAGGTGTGCCTTTATGGCGGTAATCACATTTAAAAAATGTTTAACGGACCGAAGGGTCTCTTCAACATAGTGTTATGCTCCTACAGAAAATTAGCTTTGGTGGAAATATGTTAAAAGTATTAGTGTCAGCACTTGAAGACCAAGGTAGTGAACGAAGTTTTGAAGTGGCTGACTTATCCTACGATAGAGATGATAATAATTTTTCAATGCGCTGCGTTATGGGCGATGATTGGCTTCAAAGAGTAAACTCAAAATATGAGTGTGAACTAAAGCCGCAAATTGTTCGCTTTTCAGATAATGTGGTTTTTATCGTGTTTGGTTCAAACATTGAAGTAGATGTTTTTGAAAAGTGGCTTCGTTCTGCTTTAAATAAGGTTGAAGAAGGCTATAAGACTATGCGAGGTTAAGCATAACAAGAGGCTTCACCGGACAAATTTCCGTTGTCACCTTTTGTGCAAAAACATGCACAAAATCCGCCATCAAAAATCTGCTCGGTGAGTCGGGCGTTAGGGCTCAAGGTAAACCATGATTAATCTGCCTGAATTTGACACAGGGCTTTATGAGGGATGTGAATTGCAAATGCTTAATGGTAGAGCATTGTTAAAGGTGAATATCGCGGAGAACCCGAGCTTTTCAATTCGTTTCAATAAGGTTCGGTGGCATCAATTTACTGCGCTTCCGAATTGCAGTGCAGAAATGATAGAAAATTCATATTTCATGCTTAGTGAACTACAAAACTCAGATAAACATTCCAGTTTCCTAGCTGGAGACACTTCATCCGTAAAAACATATAAAGAGCTTCATCATTTCAGAATATTTTTAGATGAGACAGGGTGCCACGAGTTTATAGCGGAATCAGCTTATGAAGAAAAGCCCTAACAGCCACTTCAACTTCGCTCCCTCCGGTCGCCGGACGCTCCTGTCGTCGCGCCGGTTAAGTGGGCGTTATGCATCTTAACCGAAAGGAAACTACTCATGAGTAATTACAAAAAGGTAGTTATTGAAACCTATAGAAATACACAGGGTGGCTCATCTAAAAGTATCCGAGCGCGTCCAGTGCCAGGACAAGGCTACGATAGCTCAATGAATGTCGAGTGCTCATCAGGTATGAGAAAGTCCCACCCAGTAGGAACGAGGTTCTTAATTGAAGCCAAGCTCACAGATCGGGAGGGAGGTACCCCCTTTCTGTATTCCCATTACAACATGCCCTATGTCGTGCTTAGTGATGCGGAAGCTAAAGCATACATTCATAAAAATGCATAACAATTTGCCCAAGCACACTATGGCCGCAGAAAGCGCAGCCTCTACAGGACAACCAACACTGCGCATCGGTGTCCCCTTAGCAAAGCGTTATGAGTACTCGTGCTAAGGAGCAACTATGGATCATAATTTTGAGAGGCTAAAAGAACATATATTGCCGCTCTCTAATTCTCAAGATTTCTTCGCAGCTAAAAATGAGTGGAAACTTGTTGGTATTGAAATTCAGGAAGACAGGGATCATTGCCCTTGTGGTCAAGCAATCAAAGAGCTTTGCTATATCCAAAATCAACTCAATGGCAACAAGACCTTTGTTGGTAATGTATGTAATAACCAGTTCATTGGCATCTCTACAGGCAACCTTTTCGATGGCCTAAAACAAATTGCCAAGGACAACTCCGCTAACGCAAATGAGGACTTAATCCTCCATGCTTACCAACTTGGCTACATCTATGAAAAAGAATATAAGTTCTTAATGCAAACTCGTCGCAAGGTAAACTCTCACATAAGCAGCTTGTGTGGAAGCAAAAAATAAACTGGAGAATTGTCAATCAAACAGTTGTCGGTAAAAACACGTAACAAGCCACAGCAATTGCTCACGCTGGTCGCTGGGACAGGCAAAACGCTGCGCTTTTTGTCTGTCCCTATGCCTTGCGAATTATCCTGTGAGTATAGGTGGTGAGTAGCCTCAGCTCCTGTTCGGTAAGCCTTTGTGGTAGGTTGATTGGTAAAGTAATCAGATTAGACGTTACAGATGATGGCATTAGCGTTAGTGACCGGAGTGTTTCTGAGAACTTTTCTTTCAAAGGTTTAAATGAAACTCCAATCTTTAACACAGGCATATTCGGCAGCAGTCTTACCCTAACTCATAATGACAGAAGAATTAAGTATCGATTTTTAAAATCACGAGATGCTAGAAGAGTATTTGAATCGATATTGGCTAGGATTCTGAGTCAATCAGATGAACATATTTCTGAGATTCATGACTTTTTTTACGGGAGTGCAATCAATAATTTTTTACGTGACTCTCATATAATACCACTGAGTAATGCGATTTCATCTCTAATCAGATTATACACACCAGTTAAAGATAGGCTCTCAGCTTCCGCAGCTAAAAATTTTGCTGACTTATGTGAAGCATATCCAATAGAGATAAAGGCAGAGGATCTCCGAAGTAGGTTCGAGCAACTCAGAGCCCATAAAAGGAAAATGTTCTTTGATTCTATTGAATCTAATCCATTGACAGAACAGCAACGATTGGCTGTGATTCGTGATAATGACAGAAATCTTGTTCTTGCTGCTGCGGGCACTGGTAAAACTTCAGTCATGGTTGCAAAGGCCCTTGATCTGGTTGATTCCGGCCAATTAGATCCTAATGAAATACTAATACTGGCCTATAACAAGGCTGCCACAGTAGAACTCAAAGAAAGGCTGTGTAAACGTGCAGGTTTAGCAGGAATGGATGCAACATCATTGCCTGATGTGTTCACTTTTCATGCCCTTGGTCGCAAGGTTCTTGTTGATTCGGGGATCAAGCCCTCAATATCGAAGTTCACAGAAGATCCGTTGGAGCTGAAATTGTGGGTTTCAGAGTGGTTTTCAGAAAAAATGACTTCTGACCCTGAGTTCATGAAAAATTTTATTGGGTTGATGTACATTCCTGTCAACGTTTTCGATTTCAATACAAAAGAAGAATACGACAGCTATATAAGTGATAACGAATACAGAACCCTTCAAGGTGAGTTAGTTAAGGGGTATCAGGAACTACTGATTGCTAATTGGCTTTTTCTCAACAGTGTTCCATACAGTTATGAAGCGCAATATGTGACAAAGAGAAGGATTGAAGTCGAGTTTGACTACAGGCCAGATTTCCACATAAGTGGAACGGATATTTATATCGAGCACTTTGGCATCGCTCGTGATGGAAGCACTGCTCCTTTCATTAACAGAGTTGATTACAACCACAAAATAGAGCTCAAACGTTCACTGCATCTTGAGAATGGTACATTGCTTCTTGAGACATATCACCACGACTGGACTGAAGGAAATCTCGAAGCAAGGCTCACAGAATTGATGCATGAGAGCTCTATCGAGACTAGTGAAAAAGACCTTGAAAAGATTTTTGAGAAATTGCAAGAAAAAAAGGTCTTCGAGGGAGTGGTGGATCGTTATATAAAATGCCTCAGTGCAATAAGAGTTGAGAGTTTGGATCAAGACAGTATTTTGAGCAGACTTGAAGCTAGCTCCATCCCAGGTGCAAGTAAATATCAAGAATTGTTATCTGATTTACACGATGCATATCGAGAAGAGTTATTAGCAAAATCAGAAATTGATTTTGACGATATGATAATCCGTGCCACGGAACAGGTTGATAAACATGAGTTCAAACCACCCTGGCGCTATATCTTGGTAGATGAGTTTCAAGATATATCTATGGCTCGAATGCAATTACTCCAACAACTGGTAAATAATGGACCAGAGCCAATTCTGACGGTTGTTGGCGATGATTGGCAGTCAATATATAGGTTTTCTGGGGGCAAACTTGAGCTGACAACCCGCTTTGAGGAGTTGGTTGGCTCTCACTCACTCACAAGATTAGAAAAAACGTTTCGATATAACAGTAGCATTGCGCACACTGCGGGTACTTTTATTATGGAAAATCCCGAACAGTACAAAAAGAACGTTGTAACCTCCGTTATTTCTGATACACCACAGGTATATCTGCTGGACTCGAAAATTGATAATACCAATCAACTTGAGCTCAGAACTCACCAAATTATTGAGAAAATTCTTCAGAATGAGCCTGACGCAAAAATAGCGGTTTTAGCAAGGTACAACTACTTATTAAAAAATGTGAGACAGCATATTAGCGATAGCCATGTAGAGGGTGAAATAAAATATTGGACATTCCACAGCTCCAAAGGTCTAGAGGCTGATTACTGTGTGTTGATAGGATTTTTTCAAGGGAAAAGCGGGTTCCCAAATCAGAATAAGGAAGAGTCAGTTGTTGAGGCATTGCTTCCAGCATTGGATACCTTTGATCATTCTGAAGAGCGAAGGTTGCTATATGTCGCTATGACCCGTGCACGCAAGAAGTGTTATATCTTGGGTGATCCAACAGCCCCTTCAGAGTTCATTATTGAGCTTTTGAGTCCGAAGTTTCAGCTCCACATAGGTTCTAAGACATTTAAAGAGCAGTATCGAAAGATATTTAAGTGTCCACATTGTACGACAGGCTATTACAGGTTAATGGATTCAGAGTTTGGGAAATTTTATAGTTGTTCATCGGGGGTATCATGCCAAGCAAAGCCAAGGATCTGTGAGAAGTGTGAAGCACCATCTGTAGATCAACGAGGACGATCAGTTTGTAATAACCCTAACTGCCAGCATGAGATCAAAATCTGCTCTTTGTGTGGAAGACCTATGAAGTTAAGGGATGGAAAGTATGGACAGTTTTGGGGATGTAGTGGTTATGCCATTAAGGATGACCAATGTCGACACACTGAAAAAGTCTAGAACACTACTAAGGACACATCATCCTTGAAAGCTTAATATATGACTTAATCATTATTCACAAAGGGAATGGAATGAGCATTTTTTCAAGATTTAAAAAAACAACTATGACACTGCTAGATACTGCAGACACAAATACACGATTTGATACTGCATCATTTGACGCAATTATCAAGCAAGATAAGGAGAATCTAAGCAAAATTAGAGAACTTGCTCGTCAAGGTAATTTTGACTGTCAAAAGTTTTTGTCACAGATGTCGCTTGCATTTATTCAAAAGAATGAATATAGCTCACGAAGTGATCAAAACATGCTGGTTCTTGCTAGAAAAAACTTTGAAATTTTTACTAAGCTTGCGGCTGAACAGGGAGATGTGACAGCACAATTTAATTTAGCTCAGTATTATCTGAAGTCAGTAGACATGGAACAGGAATATCTAAATCTAGATGAAGTAGAGAGACTTAAGCTCGCATTATATTGGTACGAGAAAGCAGAAGCTAATGGTCAGCCAGACTTGAGCTCAATAATTGATGCATTGTCAGCAATGCAACTTGATCAATTATCAGAATGACATGCTGATCTATAAGAGAGCCTGTTTAAGTAATTAAAAGCCTAAACATATTTCTTTTGATAGTAACTAGCGACTTGGACAGAAAAGATCTTAACTTCGCTTGGATCTTTCAAAAAATGGCGTATTCTGTGCCACAGTAAATTTGTATTTCTTTTGCGGAACCGCATAAACAGACCTGATCATGAAAAACAGCAAGAGTAAGTTATGATCGCCTGTCGAGTACATTGTTGGGTGTATTTGTGCGGCAACTTTAGTATTTTTTTTCAATATTGGCTCATACACTAGTGATCGGGTACTAAGTCTATAGTAGCTTGGGCGGAGTTGTGTATTTATGCATTGTAACCTTGGCTATACTATTTGCTTGCTTATGGTTTACTGTATTTGGCATCACTGAACCTGTGAGTACCCGAAAAAGACTCTTTATGACGATGAGAGCTATTGGCAAAAATTATCTACTCATCTTCTTATAAATCTCCTCTCGATGAACAGCAATCTCTTTAGGCGCATCAACACCAATCGAAACATGCCCAGCAGAATTTACATTTAAGATTTTAATTACAATCTTGTCTGATATAACGATTTTTTGTCCTACCTTCCTTGTAAGCAATAGCATGTCTTCATCCTTTGAAAACTAAGTTAAATCATAGAATTTACCTTATCTATTCAAGTGTTGTCTATATTTCGACTTCACGCTTTGCAAAAAATTTATTATGAAGCCACTAGCTTCATAACGTACTGTTAATAAACGATATATTTTTCTTGGTTATTGCGTCTTTGATTTTTCAGGCGTATAGTTCGCATCAATCGCCTCAAGTGAGGCATTTTGAAATATGAGAATGTGGTTTAACTACAATTGGAAATTATGATGTTAATAACAACTTCGACAACCTTATGGCAATGACCGTCTAATCACACTCTAAATAGATTTGGTGATTAGGCATTAGTTAATCATCAAGTCGATAGACAGAAACCTCGGCTTGAAACACCGGGGTTTTTTTATACCTGAAATTCAGCTTAGCCCTTTTGGGGCCGGTTGATTGTTATGAAAAACACAAGGGAAAAACGTATGACGATACAAACTACTAAGAATTTAAATTTTTTATGGCGAAGTTAATTTGCCAAGCGCCACCAGACATATGTATGGGGCGTTTTTTGTCCCTATACCCTTCACAAAAGAGAGGTAATAAACGGGATCCCAGTTAATCAAGCCAGTCATGAAGACTTGAGGAAAAAAGATGGCTCAACAACAAAAGGATGTCGGGTACTCGATGCAGGCGGCTAACAAGATAATCGATGAAATCATGCTATCAGACCTTGTTAATTCTATTCCTCCCAGTAAAAGAGAGACTCACACAAATAGAAAAACTCGGGCAAAAAGAAAAGACACTAGACGCTTTGTTTCAATTTTCAATAGAGATGAAGTGGTAAAAGTTTCTCGAGAAAGAAGCTCTGACGAACATAGCGCTGAACTGAGTAAACTGTCAAAAGAACAAGACATGAAACCCCTGGTAGAGGCTCGTGAGCGTCATTTAAAACGTCTCTCATATCTTAAGCAAAAGTTTCCGAACTTTAAAAGTGTGATTGAACTGTATGAAATGTCTCTGGCCATGGCATTGCACACAGCTAAAAAGTCTATCCAAATGAGACCACTCCTATTAATTGGACCTCCAGGCGTTGGTAAGACACGTTTTCTGTTGGAATTGAGTAAAGCGCTGGGCTGTGACTTTTATAAGATTGATATGAGTAGTGTTACAGCAGGGTTCGTTTTGACTGGTAATACCAGTCAGTGGGGTGGAAGCAAACCGGGATTTGTGAGTCAGTCTCTGCGTAATAGCAAGGTTGCCAACCCTATCTTCTTTGTCGATGAAATTGACAAAACAAGAGAATACGGCAGCTCTAATCCTCTCAATGCCTTTTATACATTGCTTGAGAAGCATGCAGCTAATACATTTCTTGATGAGTTTTTAAATGTCCACTTTGACTGCTCACATATCAACTGGCTTGCTTCTGCCAACTACATTGAGCATATAGATGCAGCTATTCTCTCACGTATGCAAGTCATACATATTGATATGCCATCAGATAATGAAGCACAAGTGATTGCTCAATCTATTTATGATGAACTGCTTGAACATAAAGAATGGCTAGCTTTATTTGAAAGCAAGCTCTCTAAAGCTGTCTTAACAAAAATAGCGGGGATTTCACCGAGACAAATGAGTCAGGTGATAGAACTGGCATGTCAGAAACGATTTACACGTTCAAAATGGAAGCCAGGACGAAATAAACTTCGCCTTCAAGCAAATGATATAGTGATTCCGTGTGTATCTAATAAGACGCCCATCGGCTTTGTTCATGAGTAAGTTTAAAGCACAGAGCACTCAGTTTGGCTTGATGCCAAACTGAGTCATTATTACTCAATCAAGGGACTGAATGTAGAGTCAATGAGTAAGAAGAAGATTTTCTTAATCGCACTTTCTCTAATTTACATAGCAATTATCTATGTCATATTCTGGGAAACTGCAAAAGATGAGATTTAAACGCTCACTTTAAAGCGACTCTATTTTATAAAACTCAAATGTCTCAAAACGGCCATAAGCGGAGATTGGATCAAATGTCACCTGCAACGTGTTGTTAGGCCCCGTCGCTCTAATCATTACTGTCTGCAATCTGGCGTCCCGTGACCATGCGCTGATAAAGATTGATTATGTTCGTTAGTTCGGGATCCCCTACACGTTCCTCCGCAGCCTTTACCCTATCTAAAGCTTGGTCTAAAACAGTCATTTCTCCAGTACGCCGGAAGAGCTCCATGCCCACTTCACAGTAGATTCGGAGCATATCCTTATTATCGGGAAATCTATCACAACCATTTACGGCGAGTCCGTGCGCTTGCTGGAGAATTGCAACCCTATCTTCTTCCATGAGACCGGGCGTTCTCTCAGCTCGTGCAATCAAGAGCATGACCTTATATCGATGCACTGGGCCATCTGCACGAAAATCATTCTCAAACAAACGGATTTCTGTCTCAGCTTTCTCAATTTCGTTGATGTCGATTAAGTTGCGAATCAACCTATGCCTAGGGATCCTTTCGCCGGGAACCTTTGAAATCATGCGGCGAAGCAATTTGTTTCGGACATGCTTGTCCGGGAATCTGCTTATGCCCGTGTCAAATCCACACATTTGTTGAATTGTACGAATCTCAATGTCGTATGTCGGAACGACGTTTTCAATGACCTCTTCAAACAGCTTTCTGAAACTGTCTAAATCCGTCATCTTGTATTTTGCGACGATGTCCATGATCACAGAATGACGGCCCTTCCATCCGTAGATGCCTTGCCGTTCGCTTACCGTATGTTCGCGTATAATGTCAGTCAGCTTATCTAGAATTGAGGCGATGCTATTAGCATCGATGCCGAGGACCCTAACGACCAGCTGACGATGGACATTGATTCCAGCGCTCTCCATCGCAGCAACAATCCTATAGATTTCTTGCAGATCGTCATCAAGGGTAGCGAATTCTCGAAGAATAATGTCATCAAACTTTTCCGATCCAAACACATTCTTAAGACACACAAATGTATCCGACTCACAACGAACTGTTAAACGGCGTTTCCTTTCTGCTCGAGAGAATCCGGAAAAACTATTTTCCACCAATGGCTTCAAATCTGAAGATGAATCAACAAGATTCAGCAAGGACTCGACTTCTGTGGAATCCAGCCTTTTGATATGAAATTGGGCGCCAGACTTGAAAAATACAGAAGACTTGACTCGCGGATTCCACATATTTCGTGAGGAAACTGCGAATATTCGGAGATTGATAATCCCTTCGGAATGCAACGAATCAGCCAGGATATTTAGACCGAACAGGTGCAAATGAGCGTCATCCACAAAAAGAATGCCGGATTGACCATCCGCCTGAAGCTTTTTAGCAACTTTTAACCAATCCTCAGCGAAGAGGGTGTGCTCTTCCTTATGTTGCCAACATGACCAGCCAGATTCTGAAAAGCGTAGAAGCACTTGCTTGGCTAACGTGGTTTTGCCTATGCCGCTTGGCCCCAACAGAATTGCAGCATATTTGTCTCCGCCGTTCAAGGACTCATTAATTTTGGGGGAATAGCTTCGTTGAAAGGTAAGCCCTGACTTTATATCCGCATATGATGCTGGCCATCCATTAAACATGGCACTCGCATTTTTTGTACTCTTTGTAATTTCATGCGCCACATCGATGGTCATCGGCCTGAGACGTGGAGCCACCTCCAATGGATCGTTCGCATTTTCAGATACTTGCACACGTGGATCAATACATTCTTGGAGCGCTAGCACAAATTGATCGATGCCGCCGAACGCTACCTTCACACCTCGGCGTTCGTGAAGTAGCGCCCGATTTTCGTCCTCAGTATAGAGAATTAAATAAATCGACCTTGACGCCCCACCTTTTGAGTGAATGTCAAGAGCACGATTCACAATATCCCTTATGTGTGGATCAGACAAAGAATACCCAACTATTACTAGGTCCGATTGCCCTAGATCATTTCTAAGGCTGTCGTACAGCGTTTCTCTATATTCGCTTGTAAGGTCGTAATCATTATCCGAGAGGATTATTCGGCTGTGGATGCCATCGATTTCATCTTTCTCTATCGTTCCATGGACTTTGAACAGCTTTATCGCATCAGGTTTTTTACTTATCTGAAAATCGAAGTTCGACGAAATTGGCTCAATGTCCACTCCAGCGCTAGCGTACGCTTCTTCGATCAATCTGTCGTAGTTTGTTGTGTAGATGCTCTTCCATTCGTAGAGTGGGAAATTAAGAAGACTCCCCGTCGGTCGAACTTTCTGGAATCGCTTTCTTAGATGCTCGATAAGTGGTCGCCTGCCTTGCTTCATTTCCACGACACCAGCAAGCTCGCTTAGGGTATAACCGTCACACGGAACAGAGAAGGATTCGGAAATTGAATCCATCAAGCTACCAACACTTGGAGCACCAGATGGGATTGAAGAGCCTGCACCGAAAAACAGCACCGTTTTTTTGGGGTCGATGACTGAAGCAACTTCGCTTATTTTTATACTCACACTTACTCTCTATGTTGGATTATGGGACTAATATGTGTCAGGGGACACTTTGTCCGATAAGATATTATAGATTCTGAAAGGTAACATCATAGAAAACTACTTGTTTCAATGAGATATGGTGTTTATGCAGTATAGGCAGTATTTATCCAAGGTGTCTACTTTACGATTTTTATTATCCACCTTCATGGTGTTACCACCGTATGTCCGCTTTTGGTCGATAGCGACCTCTATGAAATTAGTCGCTAAATTGCCTATTAGATAACCCAGAAATTGGGTTTAGTCTATTAACATCACTCATCACTATTCGATGCCTAAATCTTGATATTGCTCCTTATTTCTCCGTCTAATCCAAATATTAGGCTCTAAATAATCTAAAAATGTTTAGCTGATTATCACTGTGTTCCTGTTTTATTGAATCGCGAATTTCACCCTGAATTTTTCTCTAACGAGAATAGCAGAAAAACGTCAAGACTCCTTTGTCAGAATTTAACTATAGCTAGTGGTAGTAGCTTTTTGAGTTTATGGTTTATATCGATTGTTTATATAAAGAAGGATTGATAATTTTTAGGTCATTAGTCTTACTTAAAATACTTGCCCAAAATTAAAATATTCTCTATATTTTCTCTTCTCTTTTTGTTCTCAAATTGTCAAATCTAATCAGACTTTCTAGCTGATTAGGCGGAGAAGACGGATGTACGTACTACAACAGTGTTTTGGGTTATTAAGCACTCCATGACCTCAAACTCTTCACCCCATCATTGGCCCAAAATGATTGCGCTGGTTGATATGAATTGCTTCTTTGCTCAGATAGAACAGCAAGACTATCCATACTGGCGAAATAAACCTGTGGGCGTCACCAATGGCAAACTTGGCAGTACCATCATCACAGCTTCTTATGAAGCTAGAAGTTATGGTGTGAAAACCGGTATGTGCCTCAAAGAGGCAAGAGAGCTGTGTCCTAATATTATCCAAGCTCCAAGCAGGCCATATCGTTATGCGGCTGTCTCCACCGAGATTATGGACGCCTTATTCAGTATTACACCGACTGTAGAGGTTTATTCTGTCGATAAGAATAAGTTGTATAGTGTGGACGGCCAAACACTGACATAACAGTTATGGACATCTGAACGATTTTTAAAAGGTTTTAGCTTGGCATCATTAGAACGCATCCGCTACGTTCCATACTACCGTGAGGTTGTTGAGAGAAAGGTTACATATTCCCCAAGCGCAAGTCGCTCCACCATAGACGACATGCCTCAAATCTTTTGGGTAGATGGAACACCCTGGAGAGAGGCAAACCTGTGGGCTGTGTCTAGGGCAACAACAGGGGATTGTTCTCTGAAAACTGTTGCCAGCAACATGAATGGGCTTCTGAATTACGCCAAGTTCTTGGAATTTCATGGTCTTCAATGGTTCGAGTTTCCTACTCGCAAAGCCGACCGCTGTCTTGTGCAGTACCGCGGTGCATTAATAAAAATGCGTAATGAGGGGCAGATAAGTCCATCCACAGCCTCCGAATACATGCGAAATTGCATCAGGTTCTATCGATGGGTTAGAAATAAGAGGATGTTGTCGCCAAACCTTCCTCTATGGCGTGATAAGCCTTATCTAATTAAATACTTTGACCAAACCGGCTTTGAGCGAACTTTGAGTGGTGTCACCACTGACCTCAGCATACCTAATAGAAGACGCCAGGGAGTTACTTTAGAAGACGGGTTACTACCGGTCTCTGCTGCTGATCGCGACGCGATTTTGGATTTTGCGAAAAACAACACCACACCCGAACTTTATCTAATGCTGGCTCTTGGATTTTTCACAGGCATGCGGCTCGGTACCATATGCGATCTTAAAATCCATAACCTTGAACGTGCCGTACCCGATCCTTCTGCCCGTGGATTGCTACGAGTTTTGGTGGGGCCAGGAGCATCCCCACCAGTACATACAAAATTTGATGTTACTGGCCAGATTTGGATTCCCGCAGCACTTTGTGATGAAGTTTTAGAATACTCAAAGAGTTTGCGGCGAGTAACGCGGGAAGCCATTGCAGCATCAGAGAATCGCGACTTAGTATTTTTAACCCGATTTGGAAATCCTTATGGACGGAGAAGAGGTTCGGGTCTGTCATCCGCCGTCAATGTTGAAATGTCCACGCTCAGAGCTTTGGGTATAAAAGCCGAGCTTAAAGTATTTCACAGGTTTCATTTCCATCAATCCCGGTGCACTTTCGGAACCGAACTAGCTCGTTTGGCACTAGCAACTTGCAGTGATGTAGCTGTTGTAATCGCAATGGTTGCTAATGCACTTCTTCATGGTCCCCGCTCTGAAGCAACCACATTCAAGTACATTAAGTTCATTCAAGCTGAACCGGCTAAACAGCTGCTATCTAATAATTTCATGATGGCGTTCAGCGGAATTGGCTCTCAAGTGGAGCAAGACTATGAATAAGCCACATCTTGTCGATTTCACCTTCCCGATGCTGGAATATGGGAGTACTGAGACCCCATGGGATTTACGCCCACTTTTGTATCGGGGGGGGCGCGGCTGCAAAGATTAATGAAGTGGCCCGCTTGATCATGCAAGGAGAGTTAGGCAGTCCCTTGCTGGAGCGTGTCGAGTTGGTGCAACGACTGCATGGAGATATGGTAGGGGATCTTGTCGGAGGCGGGAGTCGCTTTTCGCTCCAAAATAAAATTGGCGCTATACGCCAGTTTTTCGCATGGGGTGACTTAGATGGGAGCGTCCTTAGTCTTGATACTGTGGCCGACAGTTATGTGCGTTGGACTGATCGCTTGTTGCATCGTTACCGAGTCGAAAAGAACATCAGCGAGGGATATCTATACGATGTCGCGAGGTTGATGGCCACGATGATGGATCGCGTGCTGAATCGCCAGTCAAGCTTGATGAAGAGCACTCGTATTCGTAAGCCTCGCGGAAAAGGCAAGATGCATACATCACATGTAGATAAACAAAGCTTACAAAGTACATTTGAGTTCGGTCATTTCTTGGCCGATCTATGCTCTGCTTTAACTATAGAAGCTACTAAGGGGCCGTTACCGGTGCGCATTCCACTACGTACAGGCCAAGTACTGGAACAATGGTCAGGATTGCCACATCCAGATAAATTAGCGGTGCGTCGGACTAAATACCAGATTGAGGCGTCTATGGAGACACGTGCCGCCTGGGAAGCAGATGGCACATTACGTACACGATATTCACTTGTAAATCTTCGTATTGAGGCTGAGATGCTGATGTTCATTGCTCAGACTGGAATGAATTTGCAGCAGGCGCATACGCTTCGCATGGATCAGTTTCACTACACCAGTCATCTGGATGGCTATCAAGTCCGCTCCTATAAGAACCGCCGACAGGGTGAAGTGCTATTCGAGATATTTGCCAACTATCGGGAATGGTTCGATCGCTATCTCACTTGGCGTACCGAATGGTTCCCAAACGAGCCGAAGGGGTTACTGTTTCCTCTAATTCGCAGTGGCGGTCGGATTAAAGAAGAAGCGCCACAATTTGTTCGCATTTCTGGCATGTGCAAGAGCATCGAGATAAAATTGGTTCGGCCACGTCTGTTGCGAGGAACACGTGTCAATTGGCTACTGCGTGAATCTCGCAACCCAGAGCAGGTCGCTGAATTGGCTCAACATACTACCGAAACCCTGATACGTGTATATGCTGACCCACATCCGCAAGCAGCCATGGTGGAAATTACGCGTTTCCATCAACAAACCGACCCCACTATCTCACCGCCAACCCCTGGTCATTGCGTGTCGGCAGAACCAAAACCGTTACTTGATATACCAAAGCATGCTCCCCTCCCTGATTGCGTAAGCACTTCTGGCTGCTTGTTTTGTGTTAACCACCGTGATATTGAAAGTGAAGATCATGTTTGGTCGCTCAGTAGTCTGCGACACCTCAAAAGTCTTGAGTTAGCCCGCTACCGACCTCCAGCATCAGCTAAAGTGATTAATGATCAACATCCGGCTTTACTTGCGATCGAGCGACTGACAGCCAAGTTGCGATTTTTTGAAGAACACAGCGAGGTACACAAGCTATGGGTAGATGAGGCGAGGGAACGCATAAATGAAGAAAACTATCACCCAGCTTGGGATGGATTCATTCGCTTGGCAGTACTTCAGTGAGACACGGTAATATGGACAACAGTCTCAATGACCTCCGACTAGCGATCGAGTCGCCGTTTGTTTCCCCCGATGCTCCCAACTACCGTCCCCAAAGTTGGCCACCGCATCCTGACTGGCCGATCATTATAGATGCAGATAGCAATGTGGTTAGTCGCTGGAAAGACCCGATCTGGCGACTCGACCCTTGGGCTGGAAAGTCTGTAACTCTGAACTTCGGTGATAGTCCCGTAAAAACGCAGGGCGCTCCGATTAATCCTGAAAATGCCGATTTGCTACGTATTGTCACAGGGTGGTGGCTATATGGTCCGAATGGAGCGCGTGGATATAGGGGACTTAAAGCTCGATTTGACCAAGTGCGTCGGTTGTTTGTTCTTTGTGCGCAGGAGGGCATTCTCGCTTCTGAGTTGAACCATTTTCCCCGTGTCTCTGATCGCCTTCCTGACATTGTTAAAGCATCAAGGGCGAGCGAGTTTCTCACGCTACTGCATGATCTGTACGAGCAGCGTGAGGCGCTTGGCTTTATCTTACTTGACCGGGCAGGATTAGCCCGACTGGCATCCGCTATTCCCCAGCATGAGAGCCGTCAGACACCTTATATTCCGCCACGAATCTGGCGTTATCAAGTAACGCGCTTTCGCGAATGCCTTGACGAGTTCTTGGCTCGGCGGGAACAAGTTGAGGAGTGCTACCGGTTCTGCTTGAACGTCTACCGTCATAATTTGGCGAACGTGGTCAGCAACAAAAAGCCCATATCATGCAATCCATTTCAATGGCCATCGGACGGAACAAATGGTAAGAAAACTGGCCGACGTTATTATGGCCCCTTTATCGAAACAGCCCAAAGATTTGGAATAGCTGACTTGCTCAAACGATGGGTAGACGATAGCGGAAAAATGATGCGTGTACAGTCGCTTGTCAGCTATTTGAACCTCGTGAGCCGAGCAGGTTTAGGTTATCTATTGAGCTTCAGTCTAATGCGCGTTGAAGAAGCGTGGAACCTTCGCACTGACTGCCTACAGGTAGAAAGCGATCCTCTCTTCGGCAATATCTACCTGCTAAGCGGGAGCACAACTAAAACGCTATCAGATGCTAATTCTATTTGGGTAACTTCCCCATCCGTTGATATTGCTGTCACAGCGATGCGAATTGTGGCTGATCTTCGCGCTGAATGTGATCAAATGGATCCGGGCATGCATACTATTGATGAGCCAGGCAAACGTTATCTAATTGATTATGGCCATGAACCCTGGGTCCCAAAGAAAGCCATGAGAAATCGTTCATTGCGGCCAACGATTCCAAGCTACGCGAATGCATTTGCGCCGTTTAGCAAGCTGTTCGACCCCGAGCAATTACGGCTCTCGCCTAACGACCTTCAATTAGCTCGCTTGGCGACGCCAACACTGTCTGAGGAGTTTGCAGTTGGTACTATCTGGCCCCTAGCATGGCACCAATTGAGACGTACTGGTGCCGTGAACATGCAGGCTTCCGGCCTTGTCAGTGACGCCTCGCTACAATATCAGCTGAAACATGTCACCCGCGCCATGAGCCTTTATTACGGTCAAAACTACTCAAAGGTGCGTCTGGAAGAGAAGGCGCATACATTGTATGTCCGCACTATGTACGAGACTTTGGGCCGAGAGTTGCAGCAGTTATCGAGTAATCGTTTTACCAGTCCTCATGGAGAAAAGCGCAAGGCTGAAATTATTCGGCTTATATCACCGACTGACGCAAAAAAAATGATAGGGCTAGCAAAAAAAGGGACTGCTGCCTATCGACCGATTCTGCTTGGAGTTTGTACCAGCCGAGATCCTTGTCCGTACGGTGGAATCGACAATATCGCACATTGTGGAGGTGGCGATTCGTCAGATGACTCTAAACCTTGTGCAGACGTGCTATATGACTCAAAGCAATGCAACGTGGTCGATGTTCTGGAACAAATTTTAGACGAACGTTTGGCTGCAGCTGAAGCAGATAGCCCATTGTGGGCTTCGTTGCAGGCCCAGAAACGAAGTGTGGAGAATTACCGCCATGTCATCCGGCAAGCATAATCCCGTTAAGTCTATTAAGAGTTCAAGTGCGGGAGAGCTATATCGCGCCGCGTTCGAGCGCCTTAAAATCAACAAACCCGAACGGCTACCAAAGGGCACCCCTGTTAGTCAGAACAACGTTGCTAAAGAGGCTGGCCGCGACCCCTCGGCATTGAAAAAATCGCGATTTCCTCTTCTCATCGCCGAAATTCAAAAATACGTCGAGGCGCACGATGAAGAATCTCCGCCATCTGTACGTCAGATAAGATTATTAGCCCGTAAAAAGAATCGAGGTTTGCGCGAGCGAATGGAAAAGATAGCTCAACAGCGAGACCATCTTGCCAGTCTGTTAAGTGAAGCCGATGCCACTATTATTGAGTTGTATGATCGTATTGCCGATCTGGAACGGCAACTACCGAACTCAAATATCTTATCGCTTGATTTGCGATGCCGAAAAGACTTTGAATAAACATCGATTGTCCGTAGCCCAAAAGACAGAATCGCGCGAATAAGTAAGTGGCTGGATTATATGTAATCATTATTACCTTGCTTAATCTAACCAATAGAACGGTGATTTCTATTTTTAGTGATAAACATTACTAAGTTCTTCGTGGATTAGAAAGTGGGGAGCAGGTCAAGCTGTCTTAGGCGTCACCTACTTGCTAAATATAATTTGATTATTAATGCGTAATCTTCTGATAAATTTACATAAATGGCTGGGTTTTGGCCTGCTGTTAGTGCTAATGTTTCAGGCTACTACCGGCGTTTTGTTGACATATGACCATGCTATAGATGAGTTTTTGAACCCTACCGAACTCAGAGTAAATAGTGGTCTACGGGGAGAGTATGCTTCTGTAGATAATATTCTTCACTCCGTGTATACCAACTTGCCAGATGTGGTGGCTATCTCCTCATTACGAAAACCAAGACACACAGAGACGGTTTTTGTCGTTTACCCAACATTTTCCAAAGGCAGTGAATACCATGGCAGGAAAATGGAGGTCTTGCTTAACCCATATACAGCTGAGATAACCGGAATTAGGGAGTGGGGAAAATATTTCACTTCATTCGTTTATTCCCTTCACTCAACGTTATTATTGAATGATATCGGAAAGGTAATAATAGGTTGGCTAGGTATATTGTTATTAACAAGCCTCATTATCGGTCTTTATCTTGCCTGGCCTAAAACTATTAATACTTGGCGTTTTTATTTTTCTCGCTCTGTTGCACAACTTAAACACTCTAACTACTGGCGAAAAAAACACGTTCAAATTGGTCTAATTTTGGCACCATTTTTATGCGTTACCTTCTTAACTGGTGTAGGCATGTCTTTTCACAAATTTACGAGTCAGATCCTCAATGTTCCTGAGCCTCAGATTTTGCTGCATATAGATGCTTCACGAACACAGCCACAAAAAATTGAAAGCCTGTTGACCTCTATTAAAGCGGATTTGCCTGAGTATGAATGGCAACGTATAAAAGTACCGTCGTCTCCCTACGAGCCAGTACTTATCAACCTTAAGGGAGGGGCTGATCCGAGACGCTCTGTTGGAAGCTCCAACGTATGGGTGGACATCACTGATGGAAAACTGATTGATAGCATTAAGTATGATGAACTATCACTTCGCCAAAAAATTTCATTTTGGCTATTTCCTCTTCACAATGGCGAAGTATTCAACCATGTCGGTAAGCTGTTAATTATCTTGACTGGTTTTGCCACTATGTGGCTTGTAGTTACCGCTTTTCTCCGGTTTGTTTCGCGTAAACACTTTAATTGGTAGTTGGTTCTTGTATTAGAGGCTTAACATTTGATAATAAGATAGGTTATCATTTGCGTTCTTGTTTATGGAGAGGAAGAATGCAGTTAAGCAAAAAGAAATTACTTGTCCTAATGGCATCTGCTTGGCTTACGCCAGCGATTGCTGCAGACAAACCCGCCGAACTAGATGCGCTGGTAGTCAACTCTGACTGGTTGGGTGAGACAACCGAACAAAGCGTTAAAACATACCCCGGTTCCAGGGAAGTACTTACACAGGAAGAACTTCACGAAACGGGCGCACTGAACATTGAAGATGCATTGCGTCGTGTAAACGGTGTGCAAGTGCTTGATGAAACGGGCACAGGTATTCTGCCAAACATTGGTATCAGGGGCTTAAACCCACTGCGCAGTGAACGACTTCAAATGCTGGTTGATGGTTACCCAATTGGTATTGGTCCTTACACGAACGTGGGGGTTTCCTTATTCCCTGTAACACTACCCAGTATTGAAGCGGTAGACATTGTTCGTGGTGGTGCTGCGGTTCATTATGGTCCGAATAACGTCGGTGGTGTTCTCAATCTGGTTACAAAGCCTATTTCCAGAGACTTTGAGCAGTCTATACGTGAAAGAATTACTGTCGCTGAAGACACTGGAAACGCCTATTACGATACTTACTATCGTGCTTCTGGGTTTGTCACTGACGATCTTGGCCTTCAGTTACAAGTTAATCTACAAGACGGTGAGGGCTTCCGTGAGAGCTCAGATACCGATGTGCAGAACATCATTCTGGATGCCCAGTATTTTGTAAATGACAAGAATGAGCTCGACATACAACTCCAGTACTACAATGTCGACGCCGAACTTCCTGGTTCACTTAGCCCAAGCGCATACCGTGCTGACAGAACAGACTCGCAGCGACCTTATGATGCGTATGATGCCGATATGCTCAGAGGTACATTGACCTGGACGTACAACCCAAACAATGACGTCGAGTTCCAATGGCGTAACTTTGCCCATAAAGCGGATAGAACGTTCTTTTTTGGTCAAGATCTAACAAGCGGTGGTCACTGGGCGGATCCAGCCGGGACGGCATCGCATGTTGCTGATTCGCCGCGTATCTTCTATGTCTATGGTACCGAGCCACGCATCACCGTTAAGCATGATAACCATACTTTGATGGCTGGCGCACGTTTCGTCAAAGAACAGGTCAGTTTTGACGTAAATAGACTTGAATTGGCTACCAACAACTACAGTGAAGTTCGTAACTGGAACTTTGATACTGAGGCCTATGCATTCTATGTGAGTGACTCTATCTCCTTACTGGATGACAGGCTGACAGTCACACCTGGTGTTCGTTATGAAGATGTGCGCACTGACTTTGAAGACAGAATCAGCAACACTAAGGATGAGAATGATACTGACAAGTTCCTACCTGGTTTGACTGTAGGTCTTCAGGCAACAGATGCTGTATTTTTGTTTGCCAATGCACAGCGCTCTCTGGTACCTGTTCAAACCGCTCAGGTTACGCGTGAAGGTGAAGTGGCTAACGAACTCGCCTGGAACTATGAAATCGGTTCACGTGTAGCTCTTAACCCTAACCTCAGTGTCAGTGGCACGTTGTTCAGAATTGACTATGAAGATCAGGTCCAATTTAACCGTACTATTAGTCAGTATGAAAACTTAGGTGAAACACGTCATGAAGGTGTGGAACTGACTGCTGACTGGCAGGCAACGCCTCAACTGGCAGTTGGTCTTGGTTACACCTACCTGGATACCGAGCAGTTAAACGGTGAAAATAAAGGGAATGAGCTTGCTAACGCACCAGAGCATCACCTATCAGCCTATGTTGACTACCGCGTAGGTCCTTGGAAGGCAAACCTGAACGCGCTGCATGTGAGTGAGAGCTTCAGTGATGCAGCGAATACTGATATGGAAACCACTAACGGAAGTGCCGGTGAGCTGCCGGCCTATACCTTGCTTAACACACGTTTGAGTCGTGAGTTTAATGTTGGTGGAAACAACCTTGAGATTGCGCTGGCCGTCAATAACCTGCTTGATGAGGAATATTACTTCAGGGGCGTGGATGTGAGCCCAGTAGGTCGACTACCTGCGCCAGGACGTTCTTTTATTCTGGAAGGTAGCTTGGACTTCTAGGGCATACTCATCTGTAGGAAAAAAAAACCCGGTTATCGTGAGATAACCGGGGTTTTTTATTAATCGCGTTATGGGATAGTTATTCAGAAAGATAAATCATTTCTGGTGCATCATGCATTAGAAAGTTCTGATGCGAAATATTCCACGCATAGGCACCTGCAAGACTAAAAACAACCCAGTCGCCAATAGCGAGTTCCTTCACCAGTTGTTGACGTGCTAACACGTCTTTCGGTGTACATAGTTGGCCGACAAGCGTGACCGACTCATTATGGACACCTACACTATTAGGATTCTGACGATGTAATACATCGAAAGGATGGTCATGACTTTGAGCGGCTGGCGTACGAAAATGGTGGGTGCCTCCATGACCAATGGCGAACCATTCTCCCAGGTTGTTCTTTATATCTAACACTTCCATCACATAATAACCGCAGGCTGCCGTGACAAAACGTCCACACTCGAAACGTAAGCGGAACTGTTCAGCCTGCTGCTCCTTAATAATGCTTGGAAGGCGTTCACAGAAGGTCTTCCAATCAAAATGCTGGTTTGGTGAAACATAATTAATACCAAACCCGCCACCTACATTGATGATTGACGTATTGAGGCCAAAATTCTTACTCCACTTTTTCACATTGCGAATATAGAGCTCTATTAATGCAAGGTGGACATCCACATTAAGTTGATGTGACATCAGGTGAAAATGAAAACCTTGTAGCTCTAGTAATGAAGTCGCATTAATTATGTTAATCGCCTGCTCAAGCTCGGATTCATCAAGACCGAATGGTGTGGGTTTCCCCCCCATGGTAAGCCGTGTTGTGGGTAGTCCTTCCAACGAGATGTTCATTCTCAGCATCACATTCATTGGTAAGCGACGTTGACTGACTATATCGACTAGTCGCCGCAGTTCGGTGAGGCTTTCGATGTGAAGTGTTTCAATCTGACGGTCTACAGCCAGCTGAAGCTCTTGTGGCAGCTTACCTGGACCTCCGAATATCAGGCTATGCTGAGGGCAGTGTTGTAATAACCATTTGAGCTCACCACCAGATGCTGCTTCGAAGCCATCTACGAAGGGGGAGAGCGTTTCTAAAATAGCTGGCTCTGGATTAGCTTTGGCAGCATAAAAGAGCTCACAATTTGACGGTAAGGCCGCTTTCATGCCGGCTATGTGATGGCGTAGTGCCGTGAGATCGTACACGTAGCCACAAAAAGGAGCGGTTCTCTGTTCTTGTAGGTGAATTAACTTTTTTCTTACAGCCATTGTCATGGCGTCAGTATGATCTGAATGATCACTTTTGTAGACAGGCTGAAACTCTGCCATTTCATGATTATCAAGATTCTTCATATTTTGTTCTCATGGGGTGTGCGATAAATGTGTAATCAGATTGCTTGTCTGCACGCTGAAGTAAACGTGTCTTTAAGTTATTCTTCGATGGTATGGGCTGACCTGTCAGTAATGCAGCAATTTCAGGTTCATGTTTCCATGTTTTAAATACGTCTGCTGCTACATCCCAACACTGTTGTTCCAGTTCACGACTTCCATTGCTGATATGAAAGATCGCTTCTGACAAATTATTAATCAATAAGCAATAGGCTATTCTGTTCCACCCTTTCTCTCGTGAGTAATAGACGGATTCTCTTGCACGCTCAGAGAGTCCAGATAACTCTGATACTGGCCATTTTTCCGTAGTGAGTTTTGTGCCTTCTAAATCTCGGATCCATACTTTTTCTGGAATACCGTCGTTTAAGCCAATCAAAGTGTTCTGAAGGTGGGGTTCAAAAATAATGCCTTCATCGAAAAAGGCAGAAAAGATACCCGGTGTAATGGCCTCAAGGTAACCTGTGAGCCAGAGGATTGCTGCATTCTGATAGCTGAGATTTCGCAGAGAGGCCAGTTTCTTGATACGCGGCTGAAGCAAGCTTTCTCCAAAACGGTCCCAAGCAAAAACAGCACCGGCTAACTCAATGTCATACTGTTGCTTATCATCTATTGTCAGGTTTTCACGGAACAAAAGGCCAAAGCATTCTTGCAAGTGAAGAATCTCGATGTCCTGGGTATCAGAGGCAACGCCAGTAAAGTCGAGACTGGTGGCGGCAGGCTCTCGCATAATGCAAAACCGTGGGTAACTTTCCTCCAAGCGTTTTAATGAATCAGCAAGGTAATCATTCAAATAAACGGCACTTTCCAACTCATACCATGCGTTTTTACGTATGCAGTTGGTGAGTCTGACGTGAATTGAACATTTGAGAAAGTAAGGTTGTTCGGCATGGTACAGCGTCCTCACAGAAGAAGTGGGTGACATATTTAAACCACGCAAGCCAATTGGTGTGATAAGTCCACGTTCATGTGCGATTCGGTATAACCGCGTGTTCATGATATGACTGACTTCCCATGGGTGGCAGGGGTAACAGTGTTTGTCGTCAACTAAGGCGTCTAACATCGATAGTGCGTTAGTGCTTCCTCTTAGTTGCAGCAATGACGGATCAATTCGAAACCAATAAAGCTGAAACGCGGAGCCAACCTCTGGAGAACAGGCTAATAGTTCAGGGATGGACACACCGGCTCGACTTTTAGGCGTCGGATGGAGCGGGTGTCCCCATAAGAGGCTTTGTTCACTACTGATATATGAATCGCGGTGTTCAGCTGATGACGTACTTAAAAATGCGTAAGTAACAGCAATACTATTTTCGACTTGCTCCAAGAGTTCGTTATTGATGACTGTACCTAGCTTCCCAGCCATTTCCCGAAGTAATACTGTGATTGCCTCAGTCGCAGTAATGGGGCGCCATGGTTTGCCAAACTGTTTTAGAAATGGGGCAGAATTAAAACGGCCGCGACCTAATAAGCTCCAACGATCCGCCTTGATGGCGAGTAGGGATTGTTCAGATGGTAGTGAAATCGACACTACTTCACCAGGCAGCATATGGCTTGTCAGAGCCAGTGGTAGGTTACCGCCATGAGCAATCACCACCTCATCCACGGGTATAGCAAACTCACGGAGATAACAATTGAGTAAAGCTGTAAAATTTTGGAACTCTGCTTCTACACGGTTGAATGCCTGTGCAGAATGAATGGCAGTTGTGGACTTATTATCGGCTAATAGCATGAGAAACTCGGTGTCCTTTGTTTGGTATACATAGGAAAAACAGCATGATGAGCGAGAGTGATGCTACGATTGCTGAAGCGATAAAGGGAGCGGTGAAGCCGATGTCACTACAAAGCCATCCCGCAGAAAGTCCAGCCGCAACGCCAGCCCATTTGCCAGCAGCATCCAGCTTGCCAAACGAGCTGCCAGCTTGTTGTGAACTTATCGCATGACTGATCAGGTGATTAAGCCCGCAATAGGCAAGAAAAATACCCAGTCCGAACAGCAAACGTGCTGCTGTAAGCTCTATGTAATTGTCTAAATAAATTTGCCATGTGCTTGCTATTATCAGTAGCAATAAACCGCTACCCAGATGACGGTGATCTAACTGAACAGCTTTTAGCAACGGCAGTAAAAACAGATAAAAGACATGGGGCAGACTGTAGAGCAAACCGACCAAACTCGCCTGTTGGATCCACTCACTGGCATAGGGCAAAAAGTATGGGAAGGTGACGACCATGGCAAAGTTGAACAAAAACTGTAGAAACAGGAGCCATGGCAGGGAAATCATATGGATATTGCTGTTTTTATTTCCCTCTTTTGAGCGTTTAAGTGGGGCTGACTGAGTGCGAGAATCTCCCGGTAAAAACAGTGCCAGCAAAAAGCCACAGAAAGGTAGTATGGCGAGCCAAAGATACACCCGTTGAATATGTTCAGTCACTATGCTGTCAATAAACCAGCCCAGGCCGATGGGTGCGAGAACCAAGGCTAGGCGAGCGGTAAACTGAGTCCAATTGAGCGCCTGACTCAATGCCTGTTTACCAAGGTAACTTGCGAGATAGCCATTTGCGGCGGCCAACGTGCCACCAAAGAGCCCTTGTAGTATCAGTGCAAGAACAAACAACCACATTGACGAAGACACACCCGCTAACACAAATGCCACTGTCAACCCTATCAAGGCACGTAGTAAAGAGAGTTTTCGGCCTATATGATCAGCAAACTTCCCCCACCAAGGCGCGCTCAACGCAGTCATTATCGTCGGTAGGCTGAATAATATGCCTATCCAGATGCTATCCTGGGATAAGCTAAACTCAGAGAGGATCTGAGGTAGGTAGAGTGGCATGCCTAATACAGTAAAGGCCGCCAAAAAATGGCAGCTGAGGACAACCGGTAATATAGAGCGGTTACTCATGCGCTACACCTTAAAAAGTTAGGTCCACTTAAACCGTAAAATTTATTTATGTCGGTGGCGCCTGAGGCCTGTTTGCTGAGAAGACTTCCACTTAATAAGAGATATTTGACTGGTTGAAGCGGCGCTTCAAACAATGTTTTTCGAGCAAAGGCAGTCTCTATACCATCGCTATCCAAGCTGTTGAGGGTATTTTTCAGTGCCTGTCGCAGGACTTCATAAGCTTGTTCCCGGTCCAATACGTTCTGTTCTGCCAAGCTTTCAAGAACGGCGCCAAGACATAACTGGATCGTTATGGTGATAAACATCTGGGAGAGGGCAACGTCACTGTCGACTTTTATCCTGTCATCAATGAGCTTATGTAATGTTTCGCTTAAATCGGGACATGCCTGACCAAAACGCCCAGGCAATAGACGAGCCGCATCGTTGTCTTTCATGACTAGGCTGAGCGGTTTGCCCGGGCAGAAACTCAGTACAGCGTTCTGTTGATTTGATTCAAGTGCTATGCCAAACCGTAACCACAATGTGAGATGTACATCAGCCATGAGCTCACAGTACTCTTGCCACCATTCAGTGATGGTCGGCATGCCATCCTGTGAAAGTAGATGACTAATATAGGGTCGATTATCAGGCATTCGACCAGCCAGAGAAGCCACTGGTGCCAGGGTTTCGCCATTACAGGGAGTGGGGTAACGACGCAGCAAAAATGCGAAAAGCTTTTCATCGCCGAGATGACCACAAAAGCCCTCATCGGCATGGCGGTAACGATTTTTTAAACGTGAATCACGATGAGCCAATTCTGGAAGTGTTTCAGCGAACCATTGACCGTCATACAACGTTGAGGGCTTAATCAACCGAATATTCTTTTGACCGAGTGTACGAATAGCCAGGGGAAGCTTTAAATGTTCATCTGGACTGTTGGCTAATTGAACTGTTCGCACAGACAGTGTGGGGAAAACGTTTAGATAGGGAAGCGGTGCTTTGGTCATCCCATCACCGAGTGAAGTCAGTTGCTGCCATGTGAGTGGATGAATTGGAAGTAAGAAATGAGTTTCAGTAAGTGAGCTATCTAAACCAACCTGATCGAATGTGGGCCACCAATTTGGCACACTTTCAGGTTGGGTTAAGCGTAATTGATTACGTTTCACGGCCAACCAATGTAATCTGAACTGCTGGCCATACTCTGGCGCGTATTTTAATAAACTCTCACCGTCAAAGCCGAACTTTGCACGTGCCGTTGGGTAGTATGGGTGATCAAGATAGCTGGCTACTTGGTCTGCATGTCGCAGTCGCTCGCCCCAGTTTTGCTGATGCAGTGGCCGCATCAAACTTTCAGAAAGTTGATTGAAAGCTTGGTGACAAAGCTCGCCTTGCTCACAAGCGGCGGCAGCTTCTTCAGCATATTGCAGGTATAAATCCTGGGTTTCTTGATCTTGACCAAACCTTAAGTGGTTGAGCCAATTCAAATAGCCCGTCTCGTGTTCCCAAGTACTACGCTTGACCTCCCAGAAAGGGGCAGTTGCAACCCATGGCTGCATGTATTGGCTGGAACGAACAGCGATCCGTATAGGGTGTTCGAGATGGCTGATGTAAAGCCAGTGTTGGTTGCTTTCTTCTTTAATGGTACCGGTTGATATGAGTGCCGATACATTTTCACGAAGGCAGGCATTAATAATACGCAGTGTGATGTAGTCACGTTGTTGCATCAGGCAATTTTCCATTTCACTGTAGAGAGTGTGATTTCGCTTAGACTGCGGAGTGATTCATCATTAGAGGCGTGCAAATAGAGCACGCCGAGGTAGTCCTTATTGGAGTTTGTCAGTGTGATGGTGTCGCCCGGTTGTTTGATTGGCTGATATTCAATACTGTCAGATACAGGAATGGTGGGCTCTTCGATTAATACCCCACTACGTTCAGCAATCAGGTAGTGGACTAACGCATTGGCCGAAGACTTCTCGACATTGGAAAGGGGCTGACCGAGGTGTAAACGCAAAATGGGGACAAACCAACCTTGGGGCAACAGCTTGTCTAGCAAGAACTCTCGTCCATCACCAATGCTGCGATAGTTTATTTCGACAAGGACTAGGCCGTTGTCAGTTGCGATAAACTCACTGTGACAAACACCAAACCCCACACCGAATTGACGGATTTGTTCTAGCGCTTGGGTTTCCCATTGTTTAGCATGCTCGCCTTGCCATTTCGCTTGTTTCTCTATAAAAAAGGGTGGCTCAGCGAGTTCAACATCAAAGCCACCGACGGCAATCAGGTTGGTGCCATCACCCAAGGTTTCCAGTGTAAATAAGGCACCTTCAATATAAGCTTCCAGTAATAGCGAGGTATGACGTTGAACATGTTTTACCAAGTCCATTAGACTTTCAGCATCATTCACCATACTGACATCCATGGATGCGACGCCCTGGCTTGGCTTAGCCACCAGAGGAAATGGCCAGTTTGTTTCGACTGTGTCTTCGGGCAACAATTGCCTTGCCCATGTGGTGGGTAAATCCAGACTTTCCAGTCGCTGACGCATACGTAGCTTTTCCTTGGCGGCATAACATGTCTGCCAATTTTTTCCTGGAAGGTCTAGAGCATTCGCTGCGATAGCTGTAGAGGTTTGGAGATGATCACTATTTGAGAATATGGCTGCAGGGGAAATGCCCTTTGCTGTGATGGTATCGAGTATGGCGATCGGGTTGAAAACGTCGCATTCGACAATGTTGATCTGTTCGTTTAATACTGCGGCATGTGATTTACCATGATCTGTCAGTAGCACGACTTCAAAACCGAGTGACTGTGCCGCTGGTATAAAGCCTTTAATAATCGCGTTATTGACGACGTGCGTCACTATAACGAAAGGGTTTGATGCTTTCATTGGTGTCCTTGATTCTGTGAGAGTGATTAGGCGTTTCTTATTTCATTGAGTCGTCCGGTCAGGGCGCGATACAGGTAACCTCTGTCTTCACCGCAGAGGTAGTGTGTAACACCATGACTTCGCCACAATTCGAGCTGTTCGTTATTTCGTGGGTTAGCACAGAAAGGCGTGCCTTTTTGCTTACACTGAGCAGCAATAAGGCTTAATGCTTGTTGCACATCAGGATGAGTCGGCTCTGGCCCCAGCCCCATGTTTAATGCTAGATCCAGAGCGCCTTCCATTATCATGGCAACACCTGGCACATCTAGAATGTCCTGGATTGCCTGAACACCTGCCAGTGACTCAATCATTGGAATGAGTAACATGTTTTCGTTAACGGTGTTTATGTAGTCTGAGAGTGTCAACTTTCCAAAACCAGTAACAGAGCCGCCTGTGATTCCTCGGCGGCCCTTAGGCGGGAAAAACATGGCTGAACTGATACTTTTGAGTAGTTCAATATCTTCGGCCTGGGGCACAATAACTCCATGAGCCCCCATATCAAGCACTCGTCCTATCTGCTTAAGGTCGGCATTCGCTATTCTCACAAGTGCAACACAGTCATGTGATGTACAGATCTGAATACATTGCTTGAGAAGAGGCTCGTTATGAGGAAGATGTTCAAGATCAAGTACGACAAAGTCGTAGCCAGCATGAGCAATCATTTCTACAACTAATGGGTTAGGAACAGAGTTTAGAATTCCATAAACGCTGTTTTGTTTATCTTGTTTGAAACTAAAAGATAGAGGTTTGTACATGTAGATATAAGCTAAATGATAATGATTTCGATTAGCGGATCATAATCGGCATATCGAACGATGTAAAGGATGGTGTTCACATTTTTAGTGGCGGGTAGCTAATAATGAAAGGCGAAGTAAGGAAAGTGTTAAAAAGTGAGTGGGTAACTTCTCAGATTGAAGCAGCTTCACTCAGTCTTTGAATGGTAATACCTAATAAACACGGGACACTCGGCTGAATGAGGCGTTAAGATATATTGGCAAATCTCATTTTAGTGTTACTCAATCTAGGTTTGACGCTAAATAATCTAAATCAGGCTATGTCCCTACAATCGATGGTTCGTTACTGTTAAGTTGTCCTGACTTCTAGGAAGCCTTTCGCCAGTAGAGATGGGCGCAACTGCGCTAAGGCACTTTCAGGAACGTCCAGCGTGCAAAAGCCTTTTGCGCCACCTCCATTAAGTGCGAGAACACGGCAGACATTGTCCCTAGTGTACTGTCACTAGCGATGAGAAATGGTTGGAGCCACACATTCCTTTTTGTTCTCCTTGTTCTTCACAATGGCATCCAACTCACGCTGAATTCTATTTAGCAGTTGGCTAGTTTTATGCTGTTCGTTATCGCGTATGCCAGTGGTCAGGGGTATGCAAAAAATACGTTATCCAGAGAGTGAATCAGTACCCGTCGAGTCTCAGTTGCCTATTTGTAACAAATAATAATCGCATAATATGGACATGCAGTAATGATATTGAGTTAAAAAGGCTTGTTTCTATGGACAAAGATAAGAGGATATTGATAGTTGGCCCAACTAGGCATAGATACTTGTCCATACCTCGTCTACTTTCCTTTATGTGGATGAAGCCTTTTTGGATTTAACTGGTTGTCAGTCTCTCTATAAATCACCAGAACATATTGGCTTTCTCATTAAAGACACCATTAGTCAGGTGTCAGGGCTCACCTGTAGCGTCGGTATAAGCGGTGATAAAACCACAGCTAAATTTGCTGCAAAACTGAATAAGCCGGATGGCATGACCATTATTGCCCCTTGGGAAGCTGAAGAGCGTCTAAGCAAAGAGAACGTAACAGAGCTCAGTGGTATCAATAAAGGTATTGCGGGATTCTTAAGTAAGTATGGCATCACACAATGTGGTGATATGAAAAAAGTCCCCATGAGCCTCATTGCAAAACGTTTTGGTAATCCAGGAAGACGGATATGGCTGATGGCTCAAGGACGTGATCCCGAACCTGTTATTACCACAGTGAAAGAGCCCAAATCAGTTGGTCATGGCAAAGTGATGCCGCCTGGTACCCGTGACATGAATACGATACTGACCTTCTTTCAGCACATGTCTGAAAAGGTCGGGGCTCGTTTGCGTAAGCATCATTTCCTGAGTGATACCTTCTTCATCGGTTTGAAGACGCCTTTTGGTTGGCTAGGGACAAAGCAAAAAATAGATAACGCCACGGACGATGGGGCGTTGATATATGACCTATGTAAGCAATTTATTAAGAGTCGCTATAGCGGTGAAGAATGCGGTCAGGTTCAAGTCACAGCATTGAACCCAACCCATCATAAACAGCAAGATATGTTTGTCGATGAGTCAAAAAAACAAAAGCGTGAGGCGCTTAATACCGCCATTGATAAAATTAATGAGCGTTACGGTGAGTTTACAGTTGCCCCGACACGTGTCATTGGGCGAAGTGAAATGCCCAATGTGATTGCCCCAGCATGGAAGCCGACAGGTCACAGGAAAACCATTTAATGTGTGGCGGCGTTTATTTCCAGCATGGTGAGGATGTGCTGCGAATTTTTTATCCTAATCCCAAAGCTGTTTTGCCTGTCTTAACATCAGAAGGCGGCATCAAACTCATTGCCTGGGGAAGGCGACAAAAACAACCTGGTAACTTACCGATGACAGGCTGGGCGCGACTCGATTCTATCTATGCCGGCAGGTGGGATAAATACTTTCCGACACCAGTGAAAATCCCTGTTTTAAGTTTTATGGAAAAAGACTTGGAAGGTATCAGCCACTGGTATGACCTGCAAAAGGGGCAATACATTCAAGGCTTGCTGGCAAAAGAAGGAAATGAGCGTCGAGTGTATGTGGTGACAATCGAACCTGAGCTTGAAGATGCACAAATACATAGTCGCTGGCCAAGGGTCGTACAAAAAGGAGAAAAATCACGACACTTCATTACTTAGCTGACGCCATCCATTTCACTCATTCACACTCAAAAATAAAGAAACATGTTCCAAATTCAAAAATCACGTTACACCCCAATCACTCTACTCGACACGTTAATTGTCATTCTGCTTGTCACAGCTTCGACAGGTATCAGTGCTGAGCCGACAGACTCCTTTAATAAAGCCAAAAAGCTATTGGAGAATAAGATCTACTATGACCACCGCGTCACGCTATATTGTGGCGCTGCGTTTGATGAAAAAAAGAATGTGACTTTGCCCAAAGGTTTTGTCACCAGTAAACATAAAAAACGGGCTAAACGTATCGAGTGGGAGCATATTTTAAGTGGACTTAGCAACATGTTATATATACTCAATTGATTGTTTTATATAAAAATATGTTCATATAGCACTTTCAAGTTTTTAAATCTCTCTACCTCTCAACAAGTACATACCGTTTTCTCGTTATTTTTCCTAACGCTCAGCTGGTGAGGGGGCTTTGCTTTTAGCGCCACTTTATTCGCGAATACTACTTATGACTAGGTAACGCCAGCGTTATCAGGGTCGTCAACGCGACAAACACTGAAGATACCCAAAGACATGCCTCAAGGCCATAGGCTTGAAAAACCCAGCCGGAGAGCAAGGTACCAATAAGGCGGCCCATCGCGTTCGACATGTAGTAAAACCCGACATCTAGCGATACCCCATCTTCTTTCGCATAGGAGACGATCAGGTAGCTGTGTAGCGAGGAATTCACAGCAAACAGTGCACCAAATATCATTAACCCGCCCAGCAAGACCGTTTGTGGCGCGAAGTCTGAGCCTAAGCCTATGGCTATCAAAGCCGGGAGAATGGCAAGCACTGCAGCCCAACCGAAAGCGGTGTCTGGGCCGGGGACTGCACCCGAACGTTTCCCCGTTATTAGCGGCGCGAAGGATTGCACGATGCCATAGCCAATGACCCACAAAGCGAGAAAGCCACCCACCATCCAGAAGTCCCAACCAAAGATGGTACTGAGATACACTGGCAAGGCAATGACAAACCATACGTCGCGCGCGCCGAACAAAAACAACCTCGCAGCGGACAGCACATTAATCGCGCGGCTCTTGGAGAGCATTTCCTTGAATTTCGGCTTCGCTTTGGCTTTACCCAAATCTTCCTTGAGAAGGAACAAACTGGCGATCCACACCATGGCCAATGCCACAGCCATCGCTAGCACTGCACCACGGAAAGCCAGTAGCGCCAGCAATGCACCACCCAAAAAGAAGCCGACGCCTTTCAGCGCGTTCTTCGAGCCCGTAAGGATAGCTACCCACTTATAGAGTGTGCCTTGTTGCGCTGCCGGTACCAGCAACTTAATTGAGCTCTTCGCACTCATCTTATTTAAGTCTTTGGCAATACCGGACATCGCCTGAGCCGCCATGACCCATATTACTGTGAGCCACGTCGACGGAACCGTAAGCATTAGCAGCGCAACCACCTGCAGTGCCAGACCGACATTCATTGTGCGATTGAGTCCGAACCGCGCGCCTAAATAACCACCGACGAGGTTGGTAACCACTCCAAAGATCTCGTAGAACAAGAAGAGTGAGGCAATTTGCAGCGGTGTATAGCCCAGGCTGTGAAAGTGCAGTACCACCAACATGCGCAGGGCACCATCTGTCAGGGTGAATGCCCAATAATTGCCGGTCACCACCATATATTGGCGGATCTGGGGCGAGAGTGAAGCCAGTGAGATCATAAAAAGTCTTTTAGCCAGCTAGGCCTACCTTGCGGGCAAGTTCAGCTGTTCGGCAAGAATAACCCCACTCATTGTCATACCAGGCGTAGATTTTTACTTGCGTGTCGTTCACCACCATTGTCGACAGTGCATCGACAATGGATGAGCGCGGGTCGGTCTTATAATCAATAGAGACTAGCGGCCGTTCCTCGTACCCAAGAATATCTTTCAGCTCACCTTGGGCCGCCTCTTTCAGTAGCAGATTGACTTCTTCAACGGTCGTTTCGCGCTCGACTTCAAATACACAGTCGGTCAAGGAAGCGTTTGCCAAGGGCACGCGTACGGCATGACCATTGAGACGGCCTTTCAGCTCCGGGAAAATTTCTGTTATGGCCGTCGCCGAGCCGGTAGTGGTTGGAATTAAACTCGTGCCGCTAGCGCGGGCGCGACGCAGATCCTTGTGAGGTTGATCGAGAATACTCTGGCTGTTGGTCAGGCAGTGAATCGTGGTGATCGAGCCGTGGCGGATACCGAGCTTTTCATGAATCACTTTCACCACCGGCGCCAAACTGTTGGTAGTGCAGGATGCGGCGGTAACGATCTTATGTTTATCAGGGTCGAATAAATTATCATTCACACCCATAACGATGTTCAAGATGCCGGGTTCCTTAACGGGCGCACTGACGACGACGCGTTTAACACCCTGATCCAAATACGCCTGCAGGAGCTCGGTTTTTTTCATCTTGCCGCTGGCTTCGATGACGACGTCGCAGCCGGACCAGTCGGTTTCACCGATGGCTTTATTGTAAGTGATGGGGATCCGCACACCATCAACAACGATGTTGTTGCCATCAGCGATCGCCTCATGCTGCCAGCGTCCATGAACTGAGTCGAATGTCAGCAGATGCGCATAGGTAACAGCGTCCGCACCCGGATCGTTAATCTGGACGATTTGCACATCATCCATTTCCCAGGCCGCGCGCGTTGATAAGCGACCAATTCGGCCGAACCCGTTGATACCTATCTTGATTGTCATAGTCAATTTTCCTCTAAAGTTAATTAGGTTTAAGCAGACATGGAGGTAGCTAGCCGCTCAATGTAGTCGCGGTGTATTGCTCGCTGAAAAGCATTCGGTCGGACGGATTGCACAAGTTCAATAGCGTCTGCTAACTGAACGCCACGTTCGAGCAGGATTTGCCCGACCACAAGACCGGTGCGACCAGAACCACCCTTACAATGAACTGCCACTGCATGACCTTCATCCAGGAGTTGGTGTACCGTGCTGCGGGTATCCTGCCAAGCGTTGTTGAACGCCTCTGCCGGTGCATCGTCATCGTTAACTGGTAGGTGAAACCACTCAATGCCGTTTTCTCGGCACTGTTCAGGCAGTGTCTCGACATGGTTTTGTTGTAGTTCTTGCTCGATCATAAGTGTGAGAACCGCTTTGGCCTCGGCTGTCTTCAAATCATCAATGGCGGACGCAAGATCTGTATTCGCGGTACCAGGGCAAGGCGTTAGCAACAGAGTCCCTGCCTGGCCAGGGATAGTGAGCGGATATAAGGGGTGGCTGGGCATCGATTTAATTCCTAAATTGAGCGTTGGTTCACGCGTTCTGAGAGTTTTTCAGCTGACTCTTTGCGTTCGGAGTACCGGTCCGTCAGATAGCCGGAGCTGTCGCGCAGCAAGAGCGTGAATTTCACCAACTCCTCCATAACGTCCACCACGCGGTCGTAAAATGGTGATGGTTTCATACGCCCTTCATCATCAAACTCAAGGAAGGCTTTCGGGACCGAAGACTGATTGGGAATGGTGACCATACGCATCCATCTTCCCAGGATCCGGAGCTGGTTAACCGTGTTAAAAGATTGCGAGCCGCCACAGACCTGCAACACCGCCAAGGTCTTGCCTTGAGTAGGTCGCACGGCGCCTATCGATAAGGGGATCCAGTCAATTTGGGACTTGAACACGCCGGTCATGGCGCCGTGGCGTTCCGGCGAGCACCACACGTGCCCCTCGGACCAGGTCACCAAATCCCTTAGCTCCTGCACCTTCGGGTGGTCTGTCGAATCTTCGTCCGGCAGAGGCAATCCCGATGGATTAAAGAGGCGTGTTTCCGCACCGAAGTGACACAGAAGTCGGGCAGCTTCCTGCGTGAGTAAGCGGCTGTAAGATCTTTCTCGAATAGAGCCGTAGAGCAACAGGATCCGTGGCTTGTGAGAAGAACTGCTCTGTTCTCGCAACCTGTCCCTATTAGGGACCTGGAAGTTCTGATCAATATTGGGCAAGCTATAATCCTGCATCACTTATGCTCCTCGTACTCAAACCAATGGCGTGTCCGGTTCGCGATGGCCACCAACGACAACATCACCGGCACCTCAACCAGTACACCTACGACGGTCGCCAGAGCCGCACCCGAGTGCAGACCGAACAACGAAATCGCCACGGCCACGGCCAATTCAAAAAAATTTGAGGTCCCGATCAGACAGGCCGGCGCAGCAATGTCATGCGTCAGCTGAAGCCTGCGCGCCGCGAAATAACTGATAAAGAAAATGCCATAGGTCTGGATTAACAGCGGTATGGCAATAAGGACGATGTGAATCGGTTGCTGGAAGATTACCTCGGCCTGAAACCCAAACAGCAGCACGACAGTGGCCAAAAGCCCCGAGACAGATACCGGCTTTAAACTCTGCACGAAACGATAAACCCCAGCTTCACCGGAACGTGAGAGCAGCAACTGGCGCGTCAGTACGCCGGCCACAAGTGGTAATACAACGTAGAGCAGTACCGACAGCAGCAGGGTTTCCCATGGCACCTCAATGTCACTGACGCCCAGCAAAAAGCCAGCGATAGGTGCGAAGGCAACGATCATGATGAGATCATTCACAGAAACTTGAACCAGTGTGTAATTCGGGTTACCCCGCGTCATTTGGCTCCAAATGAACACCATGGCCGTACAGGGTGCAACTCCGAGTAGGATCATGCCGGCGATGTATTCAGTTGCGGTGGCAGGATCGACAAACCCGGCAAAGAACACCCGGAAAAACAGCCAACCCAGCGCCGCCATAGTGAAGGGCTTGATAAGCCAGTTAACGATGACTGTCAGGAAAAGCCCTTTGGGCCGCTGGCCAACTTTTTTGATCGACGCAAAATCAATTTGGATCATCATCGGGTAGATCATGATCCAAATAAAAATGGCCACGACGAGGTTAACGTGAGCGTATTCGAGCTGCGCTATGAATTCGAAAGTATCGGGCGAGGCAACGCCTAGCCAGACACCCAGCCCGATACATAATGCAATCCACAGGCTCAGAAACCGCTCAAAGGAGCCGAGGCTTGCTTCCATCAGGCCTTCTCCAATGTTCTCAAGGTTAATGCAATAGTGTCAGCTGAGGGATTTTGTTCAAGCACGCCAATCAATGTGCCGAGCCGCCGAAACAACTCCTGATAAACCGACTCAAATGCCACTTGAATCTCCTCTTCGGTGCCGCTGGTCTGAGAAGGATCTGGCAGTCCCCAGTGCGCCTTGAGTGCCTGCCCGAAAAACAACGGACAGGATTCACCGGCAGCTTTATCGCAGACGGTGATAACAACATCGGGCTTGAGTTGAGAGACATCGTCCCAAGATTTGCTGTGGAGGCCTTCAGTGCTGATGCCTTTTTTATGCAGCAGCTCGAGAGTTCGCAGGTGTACGCTACCCGCTGGTTCACTGCCGGCACTGAAGGCTTTATCTTGAGGCGCGGCCAGATGGTTAAAGACGGCCTCGGCCAAAATGCTACGACAGCGGTTGTGTGTACACAGAAACAGGATTTTCATTAGCACTCTTGTTGATTAAGCGAGCTAGCAATTGTTCGCGATACGGGTGGGACGATCACCCATTTGCACCAGCCGACTTGACTGCTCCTCAAGCCATTCGTCATTCGACTTGCCGGTTACCGCCAGAATGTCTTTCACCCATTGAGGCAAGTCGGGGTGTAGGCGGTAATAGACCCATTGCCCCTGGCGTCGATCAGATAACAGGCCGCAGTTACGCAACAACGCTAGATGTCGGGAGATCTTAGGTTGACCTTGATCCAGGGCGTACGTTAGCTCGCACACGCACAGCTCCTGTTCGCGATCAATCAGTAGCGCCATTTTTGCTCGGGTATCATCTGCAAGGCACTTAAAAACCTCGGTGGGGGTTAATTTACTAGTCATAACGGTTACTTACTCTTTCTCGGTGACAAGTAAAAACATCTGGATCCGCTGTTGGATCTCCTTCAACGTCTTGACGAACGCATGGGACGTCCCGACCGTCTGCGGATCTTCAAAATCCCAGGCCATATATTCGCCATCACACTGCACGGTTTGGCACTCAGCCCCAGATTTTTTACAGAGCGCGATAACATAATCGAATGCTTGACCCCGAAACTGCTCAAGCGACTTGCTATGCAACCCTGAGGGGACCACATCAAAGAGCTCAAGTGCTCGTAGCGCACGTGGATCGACTTCGGTAGGGGCTGTACCGGCACTAAAAACTTCGTAAGTGTCCGGTCGTAGGCGACGAAGCAATGCCTCAGCCATTTGGGAGCGGACCGCATTTGCAGTGCAGACAAACAGTACGCGTTTTTTGCGGTGCATAGTGAGACTCCATATATACGTTATTTCGAATATACGTATTTTCGTATATCTTGTAAAGTATCTATTTTGAAGAGGAGTTTCGGAAGGGGCCGCTTAATGATGTGGGTGCAAGGCGCTGGCTGAAAGTCCAGTTTTGCTGTCCTCAGAAAAGTCAAATATCGCTCGGCGCAAAGGTTTGGAGGCTAAGCGTGTCAGAATGAATCGCTTAGGCTTTTAAGGCGAAACCAACAATTTGACCCACCAAATAGGTTGCGATAACTCAACAAGTTTGAACTTCAATTGGTTTGCAGCTTCCCGGTCATTGCCCACCTCACGCCAGTCAATGCCATTTGCAGCTCGTCAACATCAATTGAGGATATTTCCGGCCAACACCTCTCAGCATCTTCCTTGCTTCAGTAGATTTCTGGCGAAAATATCTATTTCTACGCCTTTATCATTTTTGTTATCTTTAAAAACAGGCTTTGGCAAGTCCATTGGCCCATCACCATTGAGCATCAATGCACCATTCAAAGTTTGAAACTTCTGAGAAAACACATTGCCACGATCCCTGTTAATGCGGAAAAACAGACTCAATGGATTCATTTGGCGAGCAAGAGCAGAGTCCCAGCTATCGCCGGATTTTGAGTTGCAGTTCACGCACAAGAATCCTGATACTTTCTTCTTTCCTCCGATAGAGTTGGGGATTAAATGTTCACGCGAGTCTATTTCTGTTGAAATCAGTTCATCACACAATAAGCAATGTTTTTCCAGTTTACTGCTCACTATTTGACTTCCCCTTAATACCTAATTCAACTCATGACTGACGTTTTGTAGAGTTGGTAGGTTCAAAAATTGACACATTTTCAGACTCCGTGATCGCCCGATTTTCTTGGATTTCATCAGTTAATGCTCGATTTTTAGAAACCAAGACA